>CAYFQZ010000127.1:0-9532 GCA_964345305.1 uncultured Ignavibacteria bacterium
ACACCCCCAATGTCAAGCAAAATTTTCGTAATTTTTTGCGCCTGTAGACGAGACCCCACTTAAGCTTAAGGTTCTACAAAGATCGCAGGCGACGGCCCCACAGAGAGCCTTGTGTTTAAGTAGTTGGGCGCGGGGAATTTAGGTGTAAGAGCGGCGGCGGCGATTGTGCATCCCTGCCTGGAAGGTGCAGACAATCGTTGAATAACTACCCCCAACAACTTTTCATGGCACTGAAAGGAACAGGCAAAAACTGTGGATCCTGATAAGAAAACACTTGACATGTTGCGGGCAGCATGGCATATTAGAGGTACAGCATTCTTATCTTTTGGGCAATCTGAAGGCGTTGGAAAACCTGGCTGACCGGGCCGCCTTATCTGCAGCCTGCGGTAAGCCGTGGCCTAAACAGGAAGCTTCGCGGTCCTAGCCCAGTGAGATTGTGCGGCCGGCGGTACCACAGACGGTCCAGGTGTCTTTTGAGACAGGCCCTCTTCGAAACGAGGTGCTCTCTGTCAGATTCCCTCTGGAGGAGGCCTGGGCGCACGAGACTTTGGCCTTGAGTTGTACCCTGTGCAAGTGCCGCTAAGAACCTGGCCGGGTCGAGGCCGCACCAGCCCCGGCAACTGGCCGTGCTGCTTCCGTCTGAGGGGACACCCGGGTAGTTTACATGGATTCCTCAGGATCGGACACAGCAGGATCACCCTCTCGTTTGCTCCTCTGCAGAAGGGAGTACCGGGTTCGAGAGATGGGGCGGCCGGAAAATCATGCCTGTTTGGTGGTTCGCAAAGCGATCTCCTCGCCGGCTTCCCGCGATTCTCTGGTAGCGACATGGGCCGAGAGCTTCCTGTACGCGGGGAGTTCCGCTCTACTTTTGCTCCTGGCCCATTTCTTTTCCCAGTATTGGCATCTGTCCTTCTTTGCTCTGACTCCATTCCTCTACCGAATCATCCAGGCCTCGCCGGCTGAGTCCCTTCGCCTGGGATTTCTGCTTGGGTTATCCTTCTTCGGCGCCTCGGCGGCCAATTCGCTCATCGGCTCCGGGCTTTCCGCTATCGTGAACCTGGTTTGTGTTGCCGGGCTCTTTGCCCTCTTTGGCTGGGGCATAGGGCTGGCACGCGAAAGGTGGGGATTTAATCCTTCGATCGTGGCCTTACTCTGGGTCGGCCTGGAAATAGGGCTGGTCAAGTTCGGATTTACCGGCGGAGTCTTGGCAGAAGCAGGATTTTCGCATCCGCTGCTGCATGGCATGGTCGGCCTTTTCGGGTTTGTGGCTGCCTCGGCCATAATAGTCCTGCTGAACTCTGTTATCTTGCTGGTAGTTCTCAAGGGACTCGAGGCGAAAATCGTGCGCGTCGAGGCAGCAGAGAAAAGTGAGAGAGCTTGCAGTCCGCTTATTGCCAGGAATCTGTTCGCAGAGAAGGTCTATCTGGTGCCCGAGGGCCGGGCACCGCCCGACCAGACAGAGGCCCTTTGTGTCGGTCTAGCAACACCTACAGTCGCCAGTTTGAAAAAGCTGCGAAGCTTCGTGGAAGAGCGACTGTCAAGGGTTCTGTGAAACCCGTACCTTATGCGTGTTTTGAACTGACGGTATTATCTTCGTAAAGGAGGACTTTGAAAATGAGACAAAAAGTCAAAAACATCACAGTTTTCGCACTGTTCTTGCTGCTCACAACCGCTGGTCTGGCCCACGGTGGCACTCTGAGCGTTCAGTTGGGCCCGGAGCCTTGCCCTCCGAATATTCCCGACCCCGATCCTTCGCGTGTACGGATTGCGTCTGGAGATTTCGTTCGATTTCATACAAGCGCCTCATGCGATTTCTGGGTAAGAGGGGATTCGCCGATTGGAGAGTTCCGTTTGGGAATTCAGGCGGCCGAGACAGAGAGAGTAGTGGGTCCCTTCAGTGAGCGGCTTGCCGTGTGGCACTACTGGGTGGTTGATGGTGCAGCGGAGAACGATTCCGCCGCAGGGATTGTCTTTATACCTACTGGCTCGGTTCTCACCCAATTGGGAACAATAATCTTGGTAGCGTTAATGCTAGCAAGCGCCGTGTTCATCATACTCAGGAGGAGAAGAGCGGCAGTGCCGGCATGAGACAAAATGTGAAGCCAGAGCTCAGATATGCATAACCAGCCGTCTGAGGTCTGCTCACTGTCCTGGGGCAGGGGACCAACCCCTGCCCCAGCCATATCAGGCCACCCTTCTCCCCTATGTTTTCTCTAAACCGATAGCGCTCAACACGGATCAGCACCCGGGCAATAGGACGAGAAATCATCAACCCGCTGGCGGCGCATGCCGGCCACGTGTCCAAACAACCCTTACAGAGTAGTCACATCGGTCGGGCACACTCAGTGTTTACGGGAGCAAAGTGTAAAATTCGCCAGAGGATTTTTCCGGCGTCGCCGTCAGGAATTCTGGGACGACGGCAAACAAGGCCGCCGGCCGAAATCCACAGTGGCACTTGGACTTCCGCCACTTGAACCTTGAACGAGTGAATGAGATCAGAAAGGAGGAGAAGAAATGAGATTGAAGCTTTGCGTGCTTTTGGCGGCGGTATGGATGAGCTGCATCCTGTCGCCCCTTTCGTGCCCGGCACAGCAGCCGGAGACCAATCCTCCCGTCACATGCGACCGCCCGCACCTGGAAATAGACAAACCGCACTCTGCCTGCCCTGATGCGGAGTGCTGGAGCGATTGCACGGATGCCGGATACGAAAACACCTGCACTCAGGCGGTGTCGGCATGCGTGATTTACGCCCGATGCTGTTTTTGCTGCCTCTTCTGGGGAGAGGAAATCTACCAGGACCTGGTGAATTCCACGGGAAACGTGGGACAGTTTCCCGAACAACAAGTTCAGAGCATGCAGGAATGGATTTTCGCCAACTGTTCGGCTTGTACGGTGGGAATGCAGATTCAGATCGCCCACAAGGGATACGCGGGCCAGGAGCCGGTGGATTCTCAGAATGTCGATTTTGAGTGGGCCAGAGCGCAGCTTCTGCATCATGTGCAGAACGTCACCATATGGGTGGTGGGAGAAAGCCAGCTGCCGCTTCCTGCAGCGCCAACCAACAGGGATAATCTCAGCCAGCAGTTGATCTTTAGAGGTCTGTTTGGGAACCAGGCGATAGTCAGCGACCCGGACTGCGACATCCAGGGCAGCAATGAAAGCGTCTACCTGGTGGGTTCAGACGAGCAGGGTGAGTTCCTGCAGGACTATTTCGGCACGGGCGTGCATGGCTATCTCCACGGGGTGAACACCGTTTCCAGCAAATACTGCTGCTCCCATGGCTGTCCTCTGCTTACCTATTTGGGAAAGGTTGCTCTGGTTATTATGATCGTTGCCGGCACCATATGGGTCATGCTGAGAAGGAGAAGGGCAGCGCAGACAGCGTAGGGACGCAGGCGGACATTACCTTCTCAGAAGCTTGAAAAACCTTCCCCTGCGGTCAGGCAGACCCGGAGCGCGTGCTCTTCCGGCATCGCCAGAACAATTGTCAAAGCGCTCGGCTCTGAACGAAGACGAGCAGTGCGACGGGTTGTATGGAGAGCCGGCCCGCAGCAGCGGTCTTCAAAAGTGTCTTGCCAAAGGCGTGATAATACCTTATAGTTAGCGGGAATCGACCAATACCGAAACCGCTCCCGGAGAGACTGAAAGGTCAGCATCAATTTGAATAAGTAAGCCGATCGACGCACGATGAAGCAGAAGAAGAAGAAGAGCAGGCAGGCGGGCAAAGACGCAAGAAAACAGAAAGGCAGGGCCCGCTCTGCCAAAGAGAAGCTCAGGTCTCACAAGGCCATAATCAAGTTCTGCTTCATCTTTCTGGGTCTGTTGATCATTCTGACCACCTCCTTTCCCTTCCTGAGCGACGCCTTCAACCCCCAGCTCACCTGGCTGATGGTGGTGACGGCGGATGTCACCGGCTTCTTTCTTAACCTCTTGGGACTGAGCACACGGGTGAGCGGGAGGATAGTCTCCATGCCGAACTTCGCTATAGAGGTGGTGGGAGAGTGCACCGGGCTTTACGAGATGCTGATTTTCCTGGCTGCCATGATAGCCTACCCTGCCGGGTGGAAGAAGAAACTGATCGGAGCAGCTCTGGGAATTCCGCTGCTCTACGTGATCAACGTGGTCAGGATGGTCTTTATCACCGTGGTAGGGAACTGGTCGCCCCAGACGTTCGATTTCATGCACATCTATTTCTGGCAGGTGGCCATGATCCTGATAATCGTCTCGGTGTGGGTCCTGTGGATCGAGAAAGTGGTGTACCATGAGAGAAAAGCTGTGGGTGTTCATCACTAAGTTTATTTTAGTCTCCGTGCCCTTGTTTGCTCTCTGGTACTGGAAGCTTCAGGACTGGTATCTGGTATTCTTCAACCATCTACTAACCCTGCTTCTGATAAAAATGGCCGGCTTCAACATCCCCTATTTTCCCGCCCCCAAGGATATCTTCAATAATCTGATTCCGTTCGTCTCCTTGATGATAATCACCAGGGGATTGGAGTTGAAGTTCAAGCTCTCCCGGCTGTTTTGGGGGCTGGCGATTCTACTGGTGTGGCATATGATCCTCACCGAAGCGGTCTACCTGATGCACGATGAGGCCGGGGTTCCTTCCGCGACCTACGAGAAGCTGAGTGTGCCGCTGTACCTGTTCAGCGAGACTTTGCCGTTCGTACTGTGGATAATCTTTGCTCCCAGGCAGGTGGCGGGACTTTTTCAACGCCGTAAGAGGAAAGCGCAACCAGCCCAGTCTCTCACTAAGTAGGCTTTCTTGCTTAGCTTCGAACAAAATACCTGTTGAGTTGATGGTTCAAAAGGAGGAGAGCATGTCACGGAAACAAGGCAGCGGGGAGGAATATTACGCTACCCCGTCCAATCTCGGGGCCAAGGCGGCCGAATGGAGAAGAGAGATCGAATGTTACAACCTGCACCGAATGAAGCCCGACTTCAGACGGGCTTGCCTTCTGGTGGTCGACATGCAGAACTACTTTCTGGATCGCCAGAGCCCCACCTTTACTCCTGGCGGCCTGGCCATACTGCCCAACCTGACTAGGCTGATCGGCGCCTTCCGGAAGAAGAGTGTCCCGGTCATCTACACCGCGCACGTGCACAAGAGCAAAGACCTAGATGGGGGTATTTTGGGTTGGTGGTGGGAGGGGATGATAATAGAGGGTACCAGAGAGGCCGAGATTCACCCCGATGTTGCTCCCCGGCCCGAGGAGAAGGTGGTGTTCAAGCACAGGTACAGCGCTTTTTATAACACCGATCTGGAAATCGTTCTCAGATGCCTGGGAATCAGGGACCTGATCGTCACCGGCGTGATGACCAACCTGTGCTGCGAGTCGACGGCACGTGATGCTTACTTCAGAGATTACCGGGTCTTTTTTCTGATGGATGCCACCGGCACGGTCGATGAGGAGCTGCATTTGGCCACACTGAAAAACCTGGCCTTCGGATTCGCCTATATTACCGACACCGATACCATCCTTCGGGCATTGTCAAAGGCAAAAAGATAAGCTACCGGTTCCGTCTTCCCGTACCTCGAGCCGAGTCCTGTATAGGCTGGGAGCTTGAATCGTCTGGCAAGCGCCGATGCTTCAAGAAGATCCAGCCCTCTCTACCTGGGCTGCGTATCCCCTCACTGCGGCACTTAGTGGGAAAGTTGGCATCAAGTCGCCGCTTTTCCTCCAATGCGACCTGTCCATTTTATTCGCTAACCGCCGGTTAACAGCGTAGATTAATCATGGGAGAATCCAACGATGTTTCAGATCGAGGGGATTAATACTAAACTCCCGATCTGCTCATCCGAAGGTATCCATAAGCGGGCTGCTGCGCCTGCCCCTGCCCGTTTTGTACCGCAAGAGGTCACCGTGTCAAATGAGAGGGCAAAGCAACCGGTGAAAGTCGGGGTCGTCAGTGCCAGGCTGCGCCTTGTTCTGCTGTTGACCATCCCCGGCATTGCGCTGGCTTATTTCCTGATCCAGGAGATGAGAATAGCGGGAGCCTTGGGCTTTCCTCTGGATGATGCCTGGATATTCTGGGTGTTCGCCAGGAACCTCGCAACCGGAAGTGGATTCTCATTCAATCCCGGTGACGCTGTTTTGGGAACTACCAGCATCCTCTGGGTATTGTTGCTGTCCGCGTCGTACCTTCTCAGCGAGAATGTGGTGCTTATCAGCAAGTTCTGGGGGATAATTTTCTTCCTGGCGGCCGTTCTGCTCACCTACAGGATCTGCCTCCTTCATACCCGCAAGAGAGTGATCGCCTTGGTCGGTGTCCTCACCTTTGCTCTGGCGCCAGCCATGATCATCGGGGCTCTCTCCGGGATGGAGATCTCGCTGGCCACGCTCTTTCTGTGCCTGACGCTATACTTCCATCTGAGAGAAAGGGGAAAAGAGAAGAAGATATTCCTGGCACCTATATTTGGCGGCCTTTGTTTCGCCGCTCGCCCGGAGCTCATTACGGTTTACCCTCTACTTCTGATACATGACTACGTACGCGGGCTCAAGAGGCCCGGCAGAGCCGACCGCGGTGTCCTCAGAAGAGTCATTTCCAGAAAGCTGGGTACGTTTGCCTTCTCGGTCTGCCCGGCTTTCCTTTTCAGCTATCTGGTCACCGGAAGCCTGCTTCCTCATACTCTTGCCGCCAAGACGCTCGATTCCGGCCTTATCTGGGCTATGAGGAACGGTAACCTGCACGAGGTATTCATCTCACTGACTCTGAATCCTCTGGTGTGGGGGGGTGGCATGGTGGTTCTGTTGGTCTGTCTGAATCTCTTCTGGGCCTTCTTCTGGGGCAATGGATTTGTGCACTCCTTTCTCAAGAGAGATGCTTTTCTCTACCCCATGATCTTCGTTGCCGTGCCCATGGTCAGGGGAATCGTGGCTCCCATGTCCAATCCCCTTCTGGCCGCGCACCGATACGTCTCATTCCTGTTCCCGCTGCTGGCAATCTTCTTCGTGATAGGATGGGAGGGACTGTCGACCATGGTCAGGGCTAAAGCTGCGGTCTCCCGTCTGAAAAGATGGCTCATGCTTGCAGCGGCAATCTCGGCGGCTTGCGCTTTTGTTTTCTATCTGCATCCGCTGGTGAAAAAAGACGTTCTGGTAGGGTTTTTCACCCTGTACTATTTTCCCGGTCCTCAGGAGAGGTTGGCGTGGCTAAGTTTCTCCGAATTCAAATTCATCTTTTGGTTCGCTGCGTTTTTCATCTCTGTGGTAGGCCTGCTTGGCACTCTTAAATTCTTCTTGCTGCGCCCAAGGGCCGGAACAGTCGTGCTTCTGCTGTTGATAGCCGGCGCAGCCTTGCAGATTGGCGTTCTGATGAACCGCTCGGAGCGAAATGCTCTATCCGTAGAGAACATAAACGAGATGCAGGTCAGACTGGGGAAGTGGATGGATCGGAGCATACCCAAAGGAGCGCTGGTGGCGATAAATGACGTGGGGGCCATCAAGTTCTTTGGAAACCGCAGGTGCCTGGATCTGGAGGGCCTGGTTTCTCCGGAAATCATACCTTACAAGATCCTGGGTACGGATTCTTACATCCTCTACCTGAACGAACATCGTCCGGATTACTTCATGATATTCCCAGTCTGGTACCCGCCGCTGATGAGATTGCTGTCTCTGAATAAACGCATATTGCACGAGATCCGGCTGGAAGATGACATCGGTCTGGGAGGCCAATGGCGCACCATCGTGGCGAAGCCCGACTGGGAGTTCTTCGATAACGCTTTACAGAATAGCGGGCTGTTAGACATAGAAGCCTACATCCCCAGAAAATCCTTCAGGCGGCGATGGTTCGATACCCAGGAGCGGCAGGGAGTCTTCCCGGACTGGAGAGTCTACCATATCAGAGGAAGGCAGGCAGAACTAAGGGGGGCTCCGCACGTCGCGGAGAGATTCTATCGGAAGGCAGAGTCCTATGATCCGCAGCACCATGAGTTCTATCTGCAGCTGGCTGCGTTCTATGAGAAAAAAGGAGATCGCGGCAGGTCAACGGCGGCCTTCCAGAAGTCGACCCAATACCAGTTGTTCCCCCCTCCTCTAGAACCTGACAGGGAAATCGTCGACCAACTGGACTGACGTGAAAGACTCGCCAATCTAACTCCGGCTTTTCAAAGGCAGGCGAGTTGGATGGTAGATCTCAGCCCCTTGAACCCGTTGACCATCAATAGGTCTGAAACAACTTGCCCCACTTGGTCTTGGACCACTCCTCGAAGGTCTTAGTCCCCTTCACCGGCCACCAGAAGCGGTCGTGATAGAAGGCAGAGCCAAAAACGAAGATGTATACTAACGGAGTACGGAAAAACAGTCTTTGGAGCACTCGAAGCGGAGAGAACCACAGGAGATCACCCACCCGGCTGGCCATATTGTCGCCCACGGCGAAGCCGAAGTTTACCGCAGAGACATTTTCCCCCAAAACGTCGATCTCCTCCATCCTCCCGTTTCCCAGGCCCCGTTCGTGGGCCAGACGGATGTATTTTATGCCCATGGGATCGAATCCCATCATCTTCGCCGCCACGGCATCTATGGCCACAGAGTCTCCCGAGGCCAAGATGTAGTCCTTTATCTCCGGCTTCATGGTGCGGGGGCCGGGTCCGTTGCCTGCGGTGGTTCCATCCATGACCGCGAAGACGCCCGAATGTATCTCCTTCTGAATGGTGAGAAGATCAACCAGGGTCTCGTGAATCCAGGTGTGGGTGTAGTGCCTTCTGGTATTCAAAAGACCGCCGAAAGCGTTTTTCATCGCCCCGGTGGTGGTGGTATATATGTGGCATTTCACCGTGGGGAGGTGAACGATGTTCTTGTCGAAGAAGAACTCCGGAAGGTAAATCCCCTTCGGGTAAATCTTGGGCAGAGCCAGAAGATCGTCTTTGGGCTCATACCTCACCCATCTGAAGTCCTCAGCGAAATTGTACCTGACCTCGATACCATGCTTCTTGAAAATTCCGCCGTATTTGTTCAATTCATCCCCTTTGAAGGCATTGGTGACCACCGTCTCGTTCTGCACCGCCACCTGCTTTTCGTATCCGATCTTCTTGAGGCCGGTGATGGTTCCCTCGAGCTGCCAGGGGGTGGTGTTAGCCCCCGGAAACGGAAAATGCCAGGAGATGTTATCCTTGAGTATGGTGACCTTGTCCTTTGGAAGAAAGCTCTCTATTTCCGCCAGCCTTAAGAGGTTCTGGTAGTCTTCCAGTACGGTCTGGGGTGAGGTTTTCACGACTGCGACTTTGGATCTCGTCACGAAACCTCCTTGAAGATCATTGGCCAGGACAACAGACGTCCGTCCCTGGATCGGAAAACCGACCCGCGGCTTTGGCCAAATCAGAATGCGTAGACGATCAGAACCACGGCTAGAAGCCAGAGGATGATGTTGCCCAGAATGGGCTTGTCAGTCAGAAGCATTCTGGTGGGACTTCCGCCTCCTTCCTTCTGGTGAATAAGATAAAGATACCTGAACACTCCATATAATACGAACGGAATGGTCAAATCCATGTGTGGTGTGCCTAGTTTTGTCTCCACCTCAGGCGAGAGCGTGTAGA
>CAYFQZ010000128.1:0-3575 GCA_964345305.1 uncultured Ignavibacteria bacterium
CATATGAGCTCCCTATCCTCTCCAGCAGCTCGGCGATAATCAGCCCTCCCAGGACCACCGGTATCAGGAATCTGACGAAGATATCCCACCACACTCCGATCCTGAATTCGGAAAGTCCATTTACGTATTCCTTTATCCTGCCGCTGCCCAAGACCCATCCTATAAGGATGCACTCTCCCATGCAGACAAGGGAGATTCCGAATTTATTCATGAAATTGTCCAGGATGTCCAGCCAGTGGAGTCCTGCCCCGGTGGTAAATATGATGCCTATGATAAGGGCGATTGAGCAGACTGCGATGTTGGTGGTTCGGTGTGAACGCTTCCATTTGTCCATCACTCCCGCTGCCGCCGCCTCGGCCAGCGAGAAGGCGGAGTCTATCCCCAGGGTTAGCAGCATCAGGAAGAAGAGCACCCCGAACAAGGGTTGCCAGAAGGGGAGGTTACTGATGATGTGGGGATAGGTTACAAAGGCCAGCCCCGGACCCGAAGCCACCACCTCCGCTACAGGCTTGCCGATTTTCACGGCGTAGTATCCCAGGGCGCCGAACACCGCGAATCCGGCCACGAAGGAAGTAGCACAGTTGGCCATGCTGATCAAAAAGCCATTGTTCACAATATCCGTCTTTCTGGGAAGAAAACTGGAATAGGCTATCATTATCCCGAAGCCAACGCTCAAAGAGAAAAACACCTGCGTATAGGCTGCCAGCCACACCTGGTGCGAAAGCAGTCTCTGGAAATCAGGAGTCAGGTAATAGGTGAGTCCTTCGACCGCTCCGGGAAGCGTCACCCCTCTGACCACGAAGACCAGTAGTAGGAACCAGGGAATCAGAACCGTGGCATAGACCACCTTTCCCACGGTCTTGGCCCCCTTCCAGATGGAGAAGAAAATGGCTATCCAACTTAATAGAAGACCAAGGAAGATGTATCCCTTGATTCCTCCGATATGTAACGGGTTTTCCGTCAATCCCAAGGTTTGTTGGTAAAAGAAGCCGGCAGGATCGTCTCCCCAGCTAAGAGTAAGCGAGTGGTAGACAAAGTTAAAGCAGTAGCTCATGATCACCGCATAGTAGCAGACTATGAAGAATCCCACTAGGATTGCCACCCAGCCGAACCATTCGAACTTTCTGTTTACTTTGCGGAAAGCCTCGGACGCAGAGCCCTCTGTCTTATGACCCAGACCGAGCTCCAGAATCATAAGCGGGATTCCGGCCGTGAACAGAGCAACCAGCCAGGCCACCAGGAAGGCGCCTCCGCCGTTGGCGTAGCAGATATAAGGAAACCGCCAGATATTGCCCAAACCTATGGCCGAGCCGATAGCAGCTAAGACAAAAGCGGTACGACTGTCCCACCGATCTCTTGGCTCCATGAGTTCCTCCAGAAAAGGTCAAGAGTTCACGGTCGTCGAAAGCAAGGTTTTCGAAAATATATTCCAAATACAAACAAATGCAAGCACTAAAAGCACCGGTACGACATTTTCTCGCCGTGTTTTGTCCTAAGTGCCTTCGAATCCGGTAGGGAGAGAAGAGCCGTCCCTTTTTTGTTGATTTACCCGGGCTTTTTTTCTATACTGGGCCTAACTTCTTTGAGGAGGGATAAACATGCCGTTCTGGACCAAGTTCTGGGTAATCGTTCCGCCCATCGCGCTTTTCGTAATCACCCTCATATATTACATCGCCAGCGGAAAAAAGAGGGAGGAGTAGATGGATCCAATATTGATAGGATTCTTGGCTTACCTGGTTCTGCTGATGATCAAGGGTTCGTTGACCTTCAGGTACAATAAGACCATTGCCGACTTCGTGCTGGCGGGGAGAAGATAGAACGCCTGGTTGGTCTCCTTCAGCGAAAGAGCCTCCGGAGAGAGCGCCTGGCTGCTGGTGGGGTTGCCGGGCATTGCCTTAGCCAGTGGATTTAATGCCATCTGGCCGGCCATCGGCTGCGTGTCGGGGATTCTCTTCTCCTGGGTGTTCATTTCCCGGAGACTGAGACTGCAGACCGAGAAGCACAATGCCCTGACCTTGCCCGATCTGTTCGAGAACAGGTTCGCAGATAAAACTCATTCACTCAGGATCGTGGCCACCGTGGTCATAATATTCTTCTTTACCATCTATGTCTCCGCTCAATTCCTGGCCGCGGGCAAAGTGCTTAATACCATCTTCGGAATAAGCAAATTCGAGGGAATGCTGGTCGGAGCATTCATCATCGTCATCTACACCATCATGGGCGGGTTCTTCGCCGTGGCCTGGACCGATCTCCTTCAAGGATCCATCATGGTTTTCACTCTGGTTCTGCTTCCCATAGTCGGTTTGATCGAGTTGGGAGGTGTGGCAAAGCTGTCGGAAGCGCTGCACAATATCGATCCAGCACTTCTCTCGGTGGGGGGCGGGCAAACCGGCTTTCCCATGATCGCCTCCATCCTTGGGGGCCTGGGAATCGGGCTGGGTTACATGGGACAGCCCCATCTGGTCACCAGGTTCATGGCCATCAAAGATCCCGCCAAGCTGCGCCACGGGACTCTAATTGCGGTGTGCTGGGCGCTTCTGGCCTTCTGGGGAGCAGTGTTCATTGGAATAGTGGGACTGGGCCTTTTTGGCAACGTGTTTGCCGATCAGGAAGAGATCATGCCGTTTATGACCAAGGCTTTGGTGCCTGCCGGACTGGCTGGCGTCATGATCTCTGGAGCCATCGCCGCCATGATGTCTACGGCCGATTCTCAGCTTCTGGTCAGCACCTCCGCCGTCTCCCGGGACATCTACAACCAGTTGATCAAGAAGGACGTGCCGGAGAGAAGATTGGTGACGATCAGCCGGGTGGCAACGCTCGTCATCGGGGTGATCGCATTCCTTCTGGCCCTGAGCGCCGAGTCCCTGGTATACTGGCTGGTTCTTTATGCCTGGGCTGGATTGGGGTCGAGCTTTGGCCCGGCACTTCTGACCACCTTATGGTGGAAAAAAGTAACGAAGCAAGGTGTGCTCGCCGGCATGATAGTGGGAACGATCACCGTGTTGATCTGGTACAATGTGCCGGCGCTCAAGGAAACACTCTATGAATTGATTCCCGGATTTTTCCTATCGCTTTTCTCGATTATTATCGTAAGCCTGCTGACTCAGAGGCAGGTTTCCGCGACCTAGGTCGGGTCAGAGTAGCTTGGTTATTGCGTGGCTTCGCTGTGTTTCAGAACCCGATCTCGCAGACTGCCGCTACACATCTCCAACCACCTTGAGAAGTATTAGACTGTCGGCCGAGGGTGTGGTCCTGCCAGGCCAGAGGCCGGCCTCAGGCCAGAACTTCAGCTGTAAGCATTTGTAGTCCGAGACAAAAAAAGCCAGCAGCCACAGGCCTTCTTCCAGCAAAACAACGCCAAGCACTCTACTATTTTTAGTATAAATAAGACAAAGAGTGTTTAACTTGATGCGGAGATATGCCGTATCATACTATGATTAAGTCCTTACAAAAACGTGACAACCATTAGATGTATCAAAGCCGCGTGGTTACCTTCACGCCGGTGGCGACAAAGGTTTCAAAACCCAGGGTAGACTGGTGTCTGACACCAAGAGGAAAGACTCAAAGGTATTTAG
>CAYFQZ010000129.1:0-2370 GCA_964345305.1 uncultured Ignavibacteria bacterium
GAAGCAATCGGCCAGATCCTGGTACAGACGCCCACCGGTGCATGGGTGCCGCTTCAGGAGCTTGCCACCATTCAGGAAGCAGTCGGACCCAGGCAGATAACCCGTGAAAACAACCAGCGTTTCATCACCATCCAGTGCAATGTTTCCGGCCGTGACATCGGCTCGTTCGTGAAGGAAGCACAGCAAACCATCGAGCGCGGGGTTGAGTTGCCCCCCGGTTAGGTCGTCACCTGGGGCGGTCAGTTCCGACTTCAGCAGGAGGCCAACAAACGCCTGGCAGTGGTCATTCCCATTACCTTGTTGTTTATCTTTATCCTGCTGTTTTCGAGTTTTAACTCGCTTAAGAACACGCTCCTGATTCTTCTGAACGTCCCACTGGCCCTGGTCGGCGGCGTGGTCGCCCTGTGGCTCTCCGGGCAAAATCTCTCTGTCCCCGCCTCGGTCGGGTTCATCGCCCTTTTTGGCATAGCACTGGAGAACGGCATGGTTTTGGTCACTTACATAAACCAACTGTTGCGTGAGGGAATGTCGGTCGATGATGCTTCGGTGCAGGGTGCTTCCTTACGGCTAAGACCGGTCGTGATGACCGCACTTACTACCGCCCTGGCGCTGTTTCCTCTGTTGTTCTCTCATGGCATCGGGAGTGAGGTACAGCGGCCATTAGCCACGGTAGTGGTTGGCGGTCTGACCACCTCAACTCTCCTGACGCTTTTGGTAATTCCCGCCATTTACAGGTGGTCTGCCAACGTCCCTGAAAAGGAGACGGTCTCGAACATTAAGGAGGCTTGAACATGAAAGAAATAAAAGCATACATAAAACCTCATAAACTCTCTGACGTAACCCTGGCCCTTCATCAGCTGAAGGGCCTTACCGGCATGAGCGTCATCGACGTGCGTGGATTTGGTCACACCAGAGGCACGGAAGCTCATCACCGAACCATCGATGACCTGGAAGACTATGTCCCCCATGTCAAGATTGAGATTATCTGCCAAGATGGGTTGGTCGAAAACATAATTTCCACGATTGAAAAGGCAGCTCATACCGGCCTGCACGGGGATGGTAAGATTTATGTATCGGAAGTAGACGATGCCATTCGGATCAGCACCGGTGAAAGAGGTGACAAGGCGGTCTGAGTGTGCGAGCACCTGTTACCCTTCTCTCCGGTCTATACACCCAAAGGGGAGAGGCCACTCAAACAATTCCACTGCTGAAGGCGGTTGTACCTCTGGTGCAGGCCAGGCACAAGTCGTGTCGACCAGATATAAGCGATATCTTGTGAGGACTTCTAGATTGTATTCCGAAAACAGTCACCAGGATTCAATCCCGGTGGCCCCGAAAAGGTAGGCTAGCTAACTTTCAAGATATCCTTCAAGAATTGTCCGGTGTAAGAGCCTTTGGTTTTTGCCACCTCCTCCGGTGTGCCTGAGGCGACGACCCTTCCGCCGTCCTCTCCACCTTCCGGTCCCAAATCTATTATGTAATCGGCAGTCTTTATCACGTCCAGATTATGTTCGATGACCAGGACGGTGTTGCCCTTGTCCACCAATTTGTTTAAGACTCCCAGAAGCATCTTTATGTCCTCGAAATGCAGGCCGGTGGTGGGTTCGTCCAAAATATAAAACGTCTTCCCTGTAGATACCTTGGAGAGTTCAGTTGAGAGTTTTACCCTCTGGGCTTCCCCCCCGGATAAGGTGGTGGCCGGCTGCCCCAGATGGATGTAACCCAATCCCACGTCCTTCAAAGTCTGCAGCTTTCTTTTGATCTTAGGGATGTTGAAAAAGAACTGATACGCATCATCCACGGCCATGTCCAGAATGTCGGCGATGTTTTTTCCCTTGTATTTTATCTCCAGAGTTTCCCGATTATATCTTTTACCTTTACATACCTCGCAGGGGACGTACACGTCCGGCAAGAAGTGCATCTCGATCTTGATGATTCCGTCCCCTTCGCAGGCCTCGCACCTTCCTCCACGGACATTGAAGCTGAATCGCCCGACTTTGTAACCTCTAACCTTTGCTTGGGGAATCATGGCGAAGAGGTCACGAATGTAGGTGAAGACGCCGGTGTAAGTGGCCGAATTCGATCTCGGGGTTCTTCCGATGGGAGATTGGTCTATGTTTATGACCTTGTCTACGTGCGTCAGGCCTTGAACCTTCCCGTATTCCAACGGAAGCATCTTTGAGTTATAAAAATGCTGCGCCAATACCCTGAACAGGGTTTCGTTTATCAGAGTTGACTTGCCTGATCCGGAAACGCCGGTAATGCAGATAAAGAGCCCCAAAGGGAGATCCACTCTTATCCTCTTAAGATTGTTGCCCGCTGCTCCGAAGATGCTTAGGAGGGTGCCGTCACCATTTCTCCTTTTTTCGG
>CAYFQZ010000130.1:0-13003 GCA_964345305.1 uncultured Ignavibacteria bacterium
TGGACGTGCTGCTGGGTGATCCCAGCTATGCCCGGAAGAAGCTGGGCTGGAAGCCGGAGGTCTCCTTCCAACAACTGATCGAGACGATGGTCGATGCCGACCTGGAAAGGCTCAAGACAGAGGTCAAGCCTTGATCTGAACATGCTTCTCTACAAGGCAAGCGAGAAGGGCAGCTTCCAGCGTCGGAGTCGTGTCGTCCACCATCAAGAACTTCGGCCTTCTTTGTGGCTGTATGCAGCTGTTGGATGATATGGCCTGACCTTCCGCAGATCAGGCAGCGGAATAGCTGAGGCTCAACCGGAGAGCAGAAGTCAACCATGAGAGTCCTGATAACCGGCATAGCAGGGTTCGTCGGTTCGCATCTGGCGGAACTTCTGGTCAGTCGAGGCAAAGAGGTATTCGGGACCTGTCTGGCCTCCGAGAGCCTGGATAATATCCGGAAAATCAAAAAGAGACTGCACCTTTCTGATTGCGACATCACCAGCCTCGAGCAGCTTTCCCGATTGATCAAGAGGATAAAGCCCGACCAGATCTACCATCTTGCCGCTTTAAGCTCGGTGGCAGAATCGTTTCGCCGCCCGCTAGATACAATCGAGAGCAATATCCGCGGAACACTGTATGTGCTGGAGGTCAGCAGGAAGTCCACGAAGAGACCAAGGGTTGTGGTGGTCGGATCGAGCGACATATACGGCAAGGTGTCGCCGGGAGATGTTCCTATCGCTGAGGACAAACCTCTGCTACCGGTCAGCCCTTACGGCGTGAGCAAAGCGGCGTGCGATCTTGTGGCTTACCAGTACTTCGAATCCTACGGAGTCCCGGTGATACGGGCGAGGGCTTTCAACCATGCCGGCCCGAGGCAGCATACCGGATTCGTCATCCCCGATTTCGCCTCCCAGATAGCCAAAAGCGAGGCCGGACTCCTGCCTCCGATCCTGAAGGTGGGCAATCTCTCCGCCAAGAGAGACATCTCCGACGTGCGAGACGTGGTGAGAGCCTATGTCTCTTTGATGGCAAAGGGTAGGCCGGGCCAGGCTTACAACATATGTTCGCGCCAGGCGTATAAGGTAAGAAACGTGCTCAGGATGCTCTTGTCCTTGTCGAAAGAGAGAATAAAAGTGGAGGTGGACCCGGCGAGGAACCGACCGGCAGAGATTCCCATTCTGATGGGGGACAATTCCAAGATCAGAAAACTCACCGGTTGGAAACCTCGGATACCTATTGAGAAAACGCTCGAGGATACGCTCGACTTCTTCAGGGAGAAATATCAGGTCCTCTGAGTCGCGGATCTTTCGCCCGAAACGAGGAGGCATTACCTCGCGCACACCCGGTTTTCAATCGTTAATTCGTTCATCAGGAGGAGCAACTTGTATAGGAGCCTGGAGAAAAAGATCAAGAACCGAACGGCAGTGGTGGGAGTCGTCGGCATGGGATACGTTGGACTTCCCCTGGCAGTCGAACTGGGAAGGGAGAAGTTCAAAGTCATCGGGATAGACATATCCACCGCAAAGGTCAAGCTGGTAAACTCGGGCAAATCAGATATCGACGATGTCAAGGATAAGGACCTGAGGCCTTTGGTGAAGTCCGGAAAGATCAAGGGCACCTCTGATTTCTCTGAGCTTAAGAAGGCTGACGTCGTTACCATCTGTGTCCCCACGCCTCTAAGCAAAACCAAGGATCCCGACGTCTCCTACATCCTGGCGGCGGTAAGCGAGGTTCAGAAATACCTGCATGCGGGACAACTGGTCATTCTGGAGAGCACCACCTACCCGGGAACCACGGAGGAGCTGATTCTCCCATTGCTGGAGGAAACCGGTCTTAAGGTCGGCAAGGATTTCTTTTTGGCCTTCTCCCCGGAAAGGGTCGATCCCGGCAACGAAAAATACACCACCAAGAATACCCCCCGGGTGGTGGGGGGTATCACGCCGCAGTGCACCAAGATCGCCCAGTTCTTCTACGAGCAGACCATAACCGAGGCCGTTCCGGTCTCCTCCACCAAGAGCGCGGAGATGGTCAAGCTTCTGGAGAACACTTTCCGTTCGGTGAACATCGGTTTGGTCAACGAGGTGGCCCTGATGTGCGACCGGCTGAAAATCGACGTGTGGGAGATAATCGACGCCGCCAAGACCAAGCCTTTCGGGTTCATGCCGTTTTATCCCGGGCCCGGACTGGGAGGCCACTGCATCCCTATCGATCCCCACTACCTCTCCTGGAAGCTGAAATCGCTCAACTACTATGCCCGATTCATCGAGCTGGCCGGGGATATAAACTCCCGCATGCCGGAGTACGTGGTGGAAAGGATAAACCGCGCGCTGAACGAAAGAAAGAAGGCCCTTAAAGGAGCCAGGATCTTGATACTGGGGGTGGCCTACAAGAAAGACATAAAGGATCTGAGAGAATCGCCGGCTTTGGACGTGATCAGACTCCTGCAGAACGCCGGGGCACAGGTGAAATACCACGATCCTCATGTGCCTTCCATTCACATGGACGACTTCGACTGGAAGCCGGTCAGGCTAACCAGGAACGTCCTCCAAAGCTCCGACTGCGTGGCCATTCTGGCCGACCACTCGGCCTACGATTACGGGTCCATCGTCAGAAACGCCCTGCTGATCATGGATACCCGGAATGCCACCAAGAACGTCAAAAGGGATCGGGAAAAGATAGTCAAGCTTTAGAACAGACCAACCTTACGATTTTCAAGGCAGGTGGCCGACATATAGTGAACGCCCAAATCGGTCAGATGTGTGCCCGCTGCAAGAAGCGCACCGCTTCTTGCATCTTTGCCGAAGACCGGTTTCTTCTGCGGAACTGAGAGAACTTGTATAAGACCGCCCTAAAAATCGCTCTGGTATTAGTTCTGCTCTCTACCTCTCCGTCTTCCACCTCAAAGGCCACTTTGCTGGAGAATGTCCCCCTGGACAGCTGGGTCTATGATGTGGTGGAGGAGCTTCATTGCCACGGGCACTTTTCCTCGCTCCACACCAACGTCAGGCCTTACACCCGGGGGGAGATCGCCTCCTTGGTACTGGAGCTGAACCTGAGGCAGAGAGGAGGTGGGTTGCGGCTCACCGAATCCCAGTTGTGGCTGCTTCATAAGCTTAACCAGGAATTCCGAGCCGAGCTGGAGCAGCTGCATGCCGGAAAGGACCGGAAGGCAGACCGGCAAAACCGCTTTCGCTATGGAACCAGTCCCGTGGGCTACGCCACCCTGGCTGAAAGTGATAGCTCCTACGGCCGTTTGCAGCTGCGGTTCGAGGCCGGCCTGCAGTTCGGCCACAGGTTCGTCCTGAAGGACAGAGTGGTTGTGGATACCAAAGCGGAGAAGGAGAGAAGATACAGAGGAAGAGAGTGGAAGAACCGTCTGACGGGAGTGCTGGATCAGGCATACGCCAACATGGATCTCGACTATCTGCATCTTCTCCTGGGCAGGGATCACCTAAGATGGGGCCCGGGCAGAGACGACGTTCTTCTGGTTTCCGATCAAATTCCACCCTTCGACATGTTAAAAGCGGAGGGGAAACTCGGCTCCTTTAAGTTCGTCTATTTCGCTGCCGTGTTGGATCGCATCCGGGATCCGCAGGGTAATTTCTTGGCCAGAAGATACCTGTCCGGTCATCGCCTGAATCTGAAGCTGCGCTTCGGTGTAGAGATGGGTGTATCCGAGGTCGTACTTTACGGCGGTGAGGATCGCCATCCGGAACCTTATTACTTAAATCCCCTTCTGCCCTACTATGGGGAGCAGCATAACAACAGAACGGATGACAACATCCTGTGGAGCTTCGACCTGGCGCTCAACATGTTCAGAAACAAGGAGATCTACATCGAGCTTCTGGTGGACGATTTCCAGTATGATTTCGAATCCGAGCCTCACCAGACCGGGTTTCAGGTGGGCCTCAACTGGGTGGTACCGATGGGTTGGGAAGGAAGCTATCTTAACCTCGAGTATACCAGGATCAACAATTGGGTATACGGACAGATAAGGCCGTGGAATGTGTACACCTATCATGGTTACGGGATGGGGAGCATACTGGGACCGGACGCCGACAGGCTGTCTTATCGACTTCTGCATCATCTCAACAAGGACGTCGATGTGGCGTTGCTGGGCGAATACAGGAGAAAGGGGGAAGGGCGAATCGAGGCTTTTCCAACACCTGCGGTGCCGGAGTCGGACAAATTCCCGTCAGGCGTGGTCGAATCCACAAATCAGCACAGGCTAATCTTCACCTATCAGCCCAGCGCGCACCTGAAGCTCGATCTGTCTGCCGGTTACAGCAGGATCCAGAATCTGGGAAACGAAAGCGACAAGGACAGAGAGGCCTTCATCTTCGAGGCAAGGGTGAGCCTGAATCTGTGGAAGGAGAAGAAGCTTTAGATTGGATGAGTTGACCGTAAGATCGCCAGCGAAGATCAACCTGTTCCTTGAGGTTCTTGGGGAACGGGGTGACGGCTATCACCAGATCATCACCTTGATGCAGGCTGTGGATCTGTGTGATAAGCTCGTTCTGAGAAAAAGGAAAAGCGGGGTTACCGTAAGCTGCGATCATCCGCGCTGTCCCTCGGATGAGCGAAATCTGGCTTTCAGGGCCGCCTCCATGCTTCTCGAAGAAGAGAAGATGAAACCGGGGGTGAGTATATGTATAAGAAAACAGATACCCGTATCCGCGGGCCTCGGAGGAGGAAGCTCAAACGCCGCGGCGACGCTTAAGGGAATGAACCGGCTTTTCGGATTGCAACTTTCCAGGGAAAAGCTTCATGCTCTGGCTTGCCAAATCGGGTCGGATGTCCCTTTTTTTCTGTATTCGGGTCAGGCGGTCGCCAGCGGCAGAGGAGAGCAGATCGAGCCGGTGGTCGTGTACACGGATTACTGGTTGGTTATCGTGTTTCCAGGATTTGAGGTCTCCACCGGGTGGGCGTATCAGAACGCAAAAATTAGCTTGACAAGAAAAGAGAAAGTAGTTAATTATGAAATTTTGGAGACCAACGTGGGATTTTATGATGCTCTTCCGCATTTTGAGAACGATCTGGAAGAGGCGGTGGTTAGAAAGCACCCCGTGGTCCGGGAGGTAAAGGATGCTCTGAGGCGTTCTGGTGCTCTGAAATCATCCATGTCGGGCAGCGGACCGACGGTCTATGGCGTGTTCGATCAAAAACCACAAGCAGAGGAGGTGGCACGAAAGCTTTCGCGAGGCGATTGGCAAGTTTTTCTCACGCGACCAATCCCTGGTAGCATTTGAGTCCTTGGGATGAATCCTATCGGCTTCTGACTGAAGGCAAGGCAGCCTTGAGCCGGAGGCGGTGAGGTCATCACGCGTTAACTGTCCACATTCATTTCAACCGAGGAGGAAAGAACCGTGGAAATCACCGAGGTAAGGGTCACCTTGAGGGATGAGCCGAAGCTGAAAGCCTTTGTCAATGTTACCTTCGATAACGCCTTTGTGATACGAGGGTTGAAGGTGATAAACGGCACCAAGGGATACTTCGTATCCATGCCCAGCCGAAAAAGAAATAACGGAACTCACCAGGATATAGCGCATCCGATCAACAACGAGATGCGTAGAATGATTGAGGACAAGGTCCTGGCGGCATATGAGGAGGAGTTAAAAAAGAAGGAATCGGGTGCCGTGGAACCGCCGCCGGCTGAATAGCCTGGGGATCTGTTCTCGGCAACCTAATTCGATCACGTCTGTGAGAGGGAGCTGGTTGAAGTTTCTCTCAAGGACGTGAATCGTTTTTTGGGAGCTCTCCTTGGGGCGTCGTCAAGTGGTAAGACACAAGACTTTGGATCTTGGATCCCAGGTTCGAATCCTGGCGCCCCAGCCAAACTTTCGTTCACACTTCACCGTCAACAGATCATGAATGAGAAGATAAAGATCATAAGCGGCAACTCCAACCGACCCCTGGCGGAAAAGATAGCCGCCTATCTGAATCTGCCGCTGTGCGATGCGGAGATCGGCAGATTCTCCGACGGGGAGATATCGGTCAAGATAAACGAGAACATCCGAGGCAAGGACGTTTTCATAATACAATCCACCAACCCGCCGGCGGAGACCCTGTTGGAGCTTCTGGTGATCGCCGACGCCGCCCGGAGGGCCTCGGCGGAGAGGACAACTGCCGTAATCCCCTACTACGGCTATGCTCGACAGGACCGGAAGGATCAGCCGCGAGTTCCCATCACCTCCAAGCTGCTGGCGAACCTGATCGCAGCGTCGGGGGCAGACAGGGTGCTGACTATGGATCTGCATGCCGCCCAGATTCAAGGGTTCTTCGACATCCCCCTGGACCATCTTTTTGCCAACCCGGTTTTTTACGAGTACTGTTCCGGTTTCAAATCAGATGAGTTTGTGGTGCTGGCCGACCTGGGAAGCATAAAGATGGTGCGGAATTTCGCCAAGAAGCTCTCCATGCCTTTTGCCGTCCTGGACAAGAAAAGGCACGTGGCAAATCAGGTCGAGGTCTTAAACGTAATCGGCGAGGTAAAAGGTAAGAACGTCATCGTCCGGGATGATATCGTCGACACCGCCGGGACTTTGACTCAGGCTGCAGATTTTCTGGTCAAACTGGGAGCAAGGGAGATCTATGCCTGCTTGACTCACGCGGTCCTGTCGGGAAGGTCCCTGGAGCTGATAGAGAACTCTTCGATAAAAAAGGTGGTAATATCCGATACTATCGACACCCAGAGCAAAAAACTTTCTCCCAAATTCGAGATTGCATCCGTAGGCAAGATATTTGGGGAGGCCATAAAGAGAATTCATGCGGGAGAATCGGTAAGTTCACTTTTCGAATACTGATCCAACAGGGAGTGAGACGATATGAAAGAGGTCGTTCTGAAGGTTAGACCACGGGAGAAGAGGGGAAAAGAGTACGCCAAAAAGCTGAGAAGAAACGGTTTCATACCCGCAGTGGTATACGGCCACAAAACTCCCTCTCTGCCTCTGGAGATAGAGAGCAAGACCCTTCAAGGGCTCTTGAGACACGGACTGGGAGAGAACGTGCTGGTTACGCTGACCACAGACGACCAGAAGCAAAAGGATCGAAAGGTGCTGATCAGAGAGGTTCAGAGGGATCCGGTTCGCGGAGATATCGTGCACGTCGATTTCCACGAGGTCTCTCTAACCCAGAAGCTTTCCATCCAGGTGCCCATTCATCTGGTGGGGACGCCGGAGGGAGTCACCGCAGGCGGCATCCTTCAGCACGCGCTCAGGGAGCTAGAGGTTCAGTGTCTGCCCACGGCCATTCCGGAGAAGATCGACCTTGACGTAAGTCATCTCAACATAGGAGATTCCGTTCACGTGGCCGATCTGAAAGTGGAAAACGTCGACATCCTTTCTGATCCGGGAAGCTCCGTCGTCAGCGTGGTTCCTCCCACAGTGTTCAAGGAGCCGGAGGTGGCCGCGCCCGTTGCTGAGGAGGAGCCTGAGGTCATAGGCGAAGAGAAGGAGGAGAAAGAAGAGGAAGCCAAGGAGGAGAAGGGCAAGGAGGAAGCCAAAGCCGAAAAGACGCCCGCCGGAGAGGAAAAGGAAGAGAAGAAAAAGGATCAGAAATAAAACCGGGCGAAACCGCGGTACCTTTCTGAGTATGCGGAAGATGCGCCTCGGGTTCGATGCTCAGAATCCGGAGAATCACAGAGTGAAGTCCTTGCGCAGCCAGAGGCTTTCTTTGACGCTCCAAACAGGATTGGTCAGGGCCCATTATGAAGCATAAGTGGACATTGCTCCTGGTCTTATTGCTGCTGTTTAACTGTCACAGTAAGAAGAACAAGACCGAGGAGAGAGCCAAAGAAAGAGTCACTCAGTTCGTGCATCTGGCGCTCACGGAACAATGGGAGGCGGCGGAGGAGTACATGAGCAGGAATCTGCTCGACAGCGAAAACAAAGAGGTTTTCCTGAGCAACTTCGACACCGCCGAGCTGAAGGATACCTCCAAGGTGGAGGTAGACATCCAGCAGGTCTTCATTCCGGAAGACGACCCGTTTGACAGGGCGCTGGTATCGTTAAGCATCCGCAACACGGAGAACAACTACACCAAAATGGCTTCCATGCCCATCCGATTCGAGAGGGGAGACTGGTATATCGGAACATGAAAGGCGTGATACTGGCGGGTGGATTGGGCAAGAGGCTTTGTCCCTTAACCAAGATCACCAATAAGCACCTCTTGCCGGTTCACGACAAGCCCATGATCTTCTATCCTCTGCAGACCTTAATCAACGCAGGGATCGATGACATATTGATAGTCACCGGGGGCAACCACGCCGGGGACTTCCTGAGACTTCTGGGCAATGGCAAGGAATTCGGACTCAAACACCTAAACTACACCTATCAGGAGGGCGAGGGGGGAATTGCAGAGGCTTTGGGCTTGGCAGAGCACTTCTCCGACTACGAGAAGATAGTGGTGATCCTCGGAGATAACATAATCGAAGGGAACATAGCTCAGGCGGTGAAGGATTTCCGCAAGCAAAAGGGGGGAGCAAAGATCCTCCTGAAGGAGGTGCCGGATCCGCAAAGATTCGGGGTGCCGGAGATTGTGGATGGGAAGATGGTACGAATAGAGGAAAAGCCCGCCGTTCCCAAGTCGAAATACGCGGTGATCGGAATATACATGTACGACGGCAAGGTCTTCGACATCATAAGAACACTAAAGCCGTCTGATAGGGGGGAACTGGAGATTACCGACGTCAGCAATGCGTATATCAGGGAAAGCAAGATGACCTTCGACTTCCTGGAGGGCTGGTGGTCAGACGCAGGCACCTTCGACTCGCTGCTCCGCACCAGCAATCTGGTGGCTCAAGGAGGGGCCAACAAGAAAGATTTATAAGCACGAATCCGATTTTACCGGTGAAGCGCTTTTGATTCGACATTCGCAGATAATTTGTTGCGCATCTTAGACTGCCGCTATCCTTGACCTGACGACAAACAGAGTTGAAAGATGATCCATGGAGTAGAGACAAAAAAGCTCAGGGTGATCCCGGACGAAAGGGGTCGGCTGATGGAGATCCTGAGGGCGGACGACGAGCTCTTCTCCAAGTTCGGTCAGGTATACATGACCGCCGCCTATCCGGGTGTGGTCAAGGGATGGCATTATCACAAGAAGCAGACGGACCATTTCGCCGTGATCAGCGGCATGATCAAGCTGGTCTTATATGACGGCCGGAAGGATTCTCCCACCAAGGGTGAGATAAACGAGTTCTTCCTGGGAGAGCACAATCCAATGCTGGTGAAAATACCGCAATTGGTATCTCACGGCTTCAAGTGTATAAGCCAGCAGGAGGCTGTCTGCATCAACATCCCCACCGAGGTCTACGACTACGATCAACCAGATGAATTCCGCGTGGACCCCCACGACAACGACATTCCGTACGACTGGGCCAGGAGGGATGGGTAGGTGAAGCTTCTGGTCACCGGAGGAGCGGGGTTCATCGGTTCCAACTTCATCAGATACACGCTCTCCAGGTATCCCGACTATAGGATAGTCAATCTGGATAAGCTTACCTACGCCGGAAACCTCGACAATCTCTCGGAGGTGGAGGCAAATCCCAATTACAAATTTGTCAAAGGGGACATTTGCGACTCGGAGTTGGTGGAGATTATAGTCAAGGGCGGCATTGATGCGGTGGTCCATTTCGCCGCGGAAAGCCACGTCGACCGATCCATATACGATCCGGCCATATTCGTAAGAACCAACGTCCTGGGAACGCAGGTTCTTCTTGAATCCGCCTTAAAGTTCAAGATCGACAGGTTCATCCACGTTTCTACAGACGAGGTCTACGGGACCCTGGGCAAAGAAGGTTCTTTTTCGGAATCCTCGCCGCTTCTCCCCAACAGCCCCTATTCTGCATCCAAGGCCTCGGCCGATCTTCTGGTCAGGGCCTATGTTGAGACCTACCATCTTCCTGCCGTAATCGCACGATGCACGAATAACTATGGGCCCTATCAGTTCCCGGAAAAACTGATCCCCCTTTTTATTACCAACGCACTCTCCGATCAGAGCCTGCCGATTTACGGGGACGGGCTTTACGTGAGAGACTGGATACATGTGGAGGATCACTGCAAGGCACTGGATGCCATGCTGCATCACGGGAAGGTGGGAGAGACATACAATGTCGCCGGTGAAAACGAAATGACCAACCTGGCCATAACGCATCTGATCCTCAAGAAGCTAAACAAGCCTGATTCGCTTATCAAGCACGTTGAGGACAGACCAGCTCACGACCGACGCTATTCCCTGGATTGCTCAAAGATAAGGGCTGAGCTTGGCTGGAAGCCTGACACCGCGCTGGAAGAGGGAATCTCCCAAACGGTGGACTGGTACATCGCCCACAGGAGCTGGTGGCACAAAGTAAAAAGCGGGGAATATCTGGAATATTACGAGAAGCATTATCTTAAGAGGGAATCGTTCAAACAGGGCAAACCCTGAGGAAGAGCGGTGAGGACGGTTCTTATCACCGGGGCTAATGGACTCTTGGGACAGAAACTCTGCCTGCACTTCTCCTCGTCTTGCAAGGTCATCGCCACAGACCTCCAACCCGAAAGCTTCGTCTCCTTTCCAAACCTGTCCTATGAAAGGCTGGACGTGACGGACAGAAGGTCACTTGCCTTTCATGTCAGATTCTACAAACCCTCGGTAATCATAAACGCTGCGGCCTATACCGACGTGGATGGATGCGAGATCCATAAGGATCAGGCCCGGGCCGTCAATGTCGGCGGGGTCAAGAACCTGATCAAAGCTTGTCGGGAGCACAAATTCAAACTCGTTCATCTGTCCACCGACTACGTCTTCGACGGCAAGACCGGACCCTATTCTGAGGACCATCCCCCGCATCCGGTGAACTTCTACGGCCAGACCAAGCTGGAAAGCGAGAAGGTGATAAAGGAAAGCGGGATTGACTTCGTCATCGTGCGGACCAACGTGCTATACGGTCTCGGGAAGAACGTCAAGAAGAACTTCCTGCTCTGGCTTCTGGAAAAGCTATCTGCCGGAGAGAAGCTGAAGATCGTGACAGATCAGCTTAACAATCCCACGTTGGCCGACAACCTGTCTGAATGCATACTGGAGATGGTGCAGATAGACTTATCCGGAGTTCTTCACGTCGCCGGAACGGAATACCTCTCCCGTTACGATTTCGCCGTGAAGGTGGCTGACAAGTTCGGGTACGACACGGCACTTGTTTCCCCCGCCACAGCCGAATCCCTGAGCCAGAAGGCAAAAAGGCCATCTCGCGGCGGCCTAAAAGTGGAAAAGGCCCGGAGTCTACTTAAGACCAAGCTCCTAAACGTGGAACAGGGATTGCAACAAGCGAAACAAAACGCAACCTCTTAGTAGGTCCGAAATCCTCCCCGTCAGGGGAGGTTTCGGACATCTGGATGTGTTATCAAGGTTGACTAAGCAGATTTAGCTTATTCAAGCATCCCTGACTGCTTAAGCCGTTTCATCTGCTGTGAATTAATACTGAGCCGGGCTTAGCATCTCTTAAAGGAGGATAAAGTCCCCCTGATAAGGGGGATTTAGGTGGATTTGCCAACTCCCAAATCCTTCTACCAGATCAGATTGTGTTGTGATCCGGTTTTCGCAGCCGCAGACTTTCCCCGCCGGAAGGCGGGGGATCCCGCCCTGTGGGATAGTCTGCGCAATCCAAATATTGCAGATACTTAAGTGGGGATTAGGCAGCCTACTTATACGGGTACGTATGACTGAATAAGGTTCAGTAGTGGCTCCTGTTCTCCTGGTATCTCTTCTTTTAGACGTCCTGCCGCAACTGGGATCATCCAGGTTCTGACATCGTCCCTTGTAATTGTTGGATGCAACTCAAGGTAGCGGGCGATGTAGGTGCGATGGAACAGCCCTCGCCCGAGATTGACCATAGCCCGCATCGCCCAACCTGCGCCTGGAGCTTGCCCGAACATAAGTATGATAGATGTTCTGGCTACATCGGCGAGCGGGTGTCCTTGACGCGCTGTCATCCAGTCGATGATCACCGGGCCTCTGGTCGTAATTAGCACTTGGTCAGGATGAAAATCGAAATGGCATAATGCAGTATCTTCCGGCAGTTTTCCCAGCAACCGAAGCACACCTATTTTCAGATCTGGTGGCAAGTTCTTCGCCTGCTCGATGGTCTCGCTTAGAGACGAACGTAACTTCGGAAGACTGCACCCATTCTGCTTGTGTATCTCCGTTTGGAGCTCAGCCAATTGCCGGGCATGATGGAGAAGCAACCAAGGTTTTTTGTTTGATAGCTTCAGCATCGACGGGCCATCTGCCCGCTCATAGATGATTCCTTGCCGACCACCGATTTCCAAGACATCGACCAACTTGGGGGTGGGCAATGTCATTGTTGCCACGACATGGTTAATCTCAATCTCTTGCTGTACCCACTTGGTTGGACACCATCCATAGAATAGCTTAATGATCCGGTTTTCATCCCAGGCATAGACATCGGCTGTGCGACCTTTGGCTATGAGGGTTCTCGGGGAGAGAGGGCTCATTTCAAATCCCTGTTTATATGATCAAATTTGAGCTACTCCTTTGGCAGGGTCGCATAACGTGGGTCTCACACGCGGGGTCGCCCACTGGTGCAGCCCCGTGTTAGACATTCTCGTTACCCTTGGGCAACTTTCCAAAGACACCTGAATAGACAGGTCCGAAAAGCCCCAATCTGTGTTCTATGATGCATCGGCATTAGGAAATGCCGATGCCATAAGCATCAGACCCACCGACTGGAGTGCTCCAGCTTGCTGGAGCGGTTTCTAGCTCTGCTGCGGTTCTCCCTTTATTAGGATAGGGGTTGTACCCCTATCCTTATTTCTACGGGCAGGAGTGCAACTCCTGCCCGAACAAGATTCCGGCTTTCGGCTAGACGAACACGCGAGCTCTCCTAAAAGGGCTCTTGTTGATATGAACCCGGATAAACACCAAAAGCACTTGACTTCATACATCTTTCTAGTTATTTGAAGGCAGGACCTCGTAATCACCATAAGGATGTCTCGGTGAGGCCACGAAGAACCGGGCCTATTAG
>CAYFQZ010000131.1:0-3978 GCA_964345305.1 uncultured Ignavibacteria bacterium
GCAGGAAGGATTTCTCTGCCGTCTCGGCAATCTTCAGCCGGCTTTTCAGATTCGAGATCGCCTCAGGCGCGCTGGTGAGCGTACTTCTCTTTCTCCTTGCCCTGCTGATTTTCCGCTGGTATGACAATCCCGATCTGTCGCTCTATCTGAGAGTGGCCTCCCTGGTCATCCTACCCATGGGTTTGATGTGGCTTTACAACGGGCTGTTCTTCGGCCTGCAGCGATTCGATCTGATCGCCCTCATAAATCTGGTGGTCTCTCCAGCGACATTGATAATCATCCTCGTGGCTCTGTATTTTGGCGGGAAGATCGAGTGGCTGGTGGCGGTCAGCGCAATGACCAACGTGCTTCTGGTGGCCAGTTACGCCTATCTCAAACGGGCCAGGTTCTCTTTTGTCCAAAGAGGCGGGGTCCGAAACGACTTTGGCGGTAAGCTGCTGAAGTTCTCCGCCAGCGTGTTCGTCATAGTGGTGCTGGAGGCCATAGTCTGGGAACGGTTCGGAATTTTCTTCTTGAGCATCTTCAGCACGCCTTCGCAGATCGCATTCTATAACGTGGCTTTCATCTTCTCCAGCCGTACCATGATTCTTCTGCCGGGCGCCCTAACCGGCATCCTGCTTCCGGCCATGTCGGAAGTTTATGGCGGTGGAGACAGAGCAGAGCTTGCCAGAATGCATGTCACGGCCACCCGGTATCTGGCCATGCTCTCTTTACCGCTCTGCCTGGGGGGGATCGCCATATCCAGACAGTTATTTGCGACCCTGTACGGCCCTTCGTTTGGGCCAGCCTCCTTCGTCTTTGCCGTCCTTATCGTGGGGGGGGCGGTCGGCTCCATTGCCACCGCCAGCTCATCGCTGTTATATGGTGCTGAACTACAGAGAACAGTGGTAATGGTGGGTATTCTTGCCGCCCTGATCAATATCCTGGCCAGCTGGCTTCTGGTCCCCATTCTCGCAGCCAGGGGTGCGGCTTTTGCTACCGCCTTGGCCCAGATTGTCGGAGGAGTCCTCTTGCTCGGCTATGTGTACGGGAAATACATGAGACAGGCATTCCCCGTCCTACCGATGGTGCGCGCGCTTTTGGCCTCCGCTTTGATGGGATGCGTAGCTTTCGTGCTGGCAGAGGCCATCGGAGGCTGGGCAGGGCTTATCGCAGCTCTGGCGGTATCGTTTCCGCTCTATGTGTTTAACCTGTTTCTGACCCGCAGCCTGACCTCAGGCGATGTCGACCTACTGAACAGCGCAATCCGCCGCCTGCCAAGATATTGGGGCAAAGCGGCTTCTTCGGTCCTCAACGCTTTGATTAGGCGCTTTTATCCGAGCAGGTAGCTACGTATTGTCTTTTTGTCCCCGGCTGAACACGTCAACTTGGGGGATAAGGGGCCGCGGCTGCCGGAATGCGGGCCAGGATTCGGGGCAGAAGCGGAGAAAACAAGCGAGCGGGGAAAGAACTGTTGACAAAGGGGCGTGATTGGGGCATATTGGAAGTTTGTGTGCAGTCTTGAATTCTTAATCTTCATAGCAGGAGGTTGAGGTGAAGGACTTTGCGGTTGACCAGATCAGAAACGTAGGAGTGGTTGGCCATGGGGGTGTAGGTAAAACCTCCCTGGTGGAGGCCATGCTTTATGACGCCAAGGTCACGACCCGGCTGGGCAGCGTGGACAATGGAACCAGCCTCTCGGATTACACCGATGACGAGATAGAGAGAAAAATCTCAATTGGTGCAGCCTTGCTGCATCTGGAGTGGAAAAACCACAAGTTAAACATCGTTGACATGCCCGGCTACCAGGACTTCATCGGGGAGGTGGTGGGAGGTCTCAGAGTGACGGAGACCGCTTTGATCCCCCTATCCGCCCAGGCGGGCGTGGAAGTGGGAACGGAGCAGGTCTGGAATATTGCCGAAAAGTACAAGCTGGCTCGCTTGCTTTTCGTCAACAAGATGGAAAAAGAGCATACCGACTTCGAGAAGGTGGTGCAAGAGGCCAAGGACAGCTTCGGGCACCAGGTGGCGCCCATGCAGATACCCATCGGACAGGGACCCGACTTCAAGGGGGTGGTAGACCTGATCCGGATGAAGGCCCTGCATTTCGAAAAGGACGGGAAGTCAAAGGAGGATAAGATCCCCCCGGAGCTGGAGGCCATGGCCAAAGAGTATCACGAGAAGCTCATCGAGTCGGTGGCAGAGACCGACGATGCGCTCCTGGAGAAGTACTTCGACAAGGGCGGGCTTTCCGATGAGGAGATCAAGCAGGGATTGCGCAAAGGAATCGCGCAAAGGTCCGTCTACCCTCTGCTGTGCGGGTCGGCCTTGCAGAACATGGGGATCATCGCGCTGCTGGACTACATAAGCTCCTACATGCCTTCGCCGCTGGATTTCGTGCAGGTGGAGGGAGAGGTGCCGGGAGCGAGCAAGGAGAAGACGGTGAAGATATCCCCGGACGAATCACTGTGCACCTTTGCGTTCAAGACGGTATCGGAACCGCACGTGGGCGAGCTGACCTTTGTCAAGGTGTTTTCCGGAAAACTCCAATCCGGTATTGACGTATACAACTCCACCCAGGAGGTCACCGAGCGGATCGGGCAAATTTACGCCTTAAACGGCCGAGAGAGAAAAGAGATCGGGATAGTCAATGCGGGCGACGTCGCCGCCTTGGTCAAACTCAAGAGCACCAAGACCGGCGACACCTTCTGCGACAAAAAGACCCCGGTGGCGCTGCCCGAGATTGATTTCCCCACGCCGGTGATCAACATGGGCATCAGGCCCAGGCAAAAGGGCGACGAGGAGAAGATCGCCAGCGGTTTTGCCAAACTGCACGAAGAGGATCCTACCTTCATCATGGAGGTGGATCCGGACATAAGGCAGACCATTATTTACGGACAGGGCGAGCTGCATCTGGAGATAATGGTTGACCGATTGAAAAGAAGGTTCGGGGTGGAGGTCGAACTGGAGGAGCCAAGAATACCTTATCGGGAGACCATCACACTCAAGGCCGAGGCGCAGGGCAAGTACAAGAGGCAGTCCGGAGGCAGGGGGCAATATGGCGACGTCTGGCTCAGGATCGAGCCCTTGCCCCGTGGGGAAGGGTTTCAGTTCGTGAACGAGATAGTCGGCGGTGTGGTCCCGTCGAAGTACATCCCTTCGGTGGAAAAGGGAGTGGTGGAAGCCATGGCGGACGGGATCCTGGCCAACTATAAGGTGGTAGACGCGCAGGTAACGCTTCACGATGGTTCATTCCACGAGGTGGACTCCTCAGACCTGGCATTCAAGATAGCCGGCTCCATGGGATTAAAGAACGCGGCCGCCAAGGCAAAGATGGTCATGCTGGAACCGATCTATAACGTGGAAGTGATCGTGCCCAAGGATTTCATGGGCGACGTCATGGGTGATCTTTCCAGCCGACGCGGGAGGATTTCCGGAATGGACGACCAGGGCAGATTTCAGAAGATCAAAGCACAAGTCCCTCTGGCGGAGCTGTACAAATATTCAACCTCCCTGCGATCGCTGACTCAAGGACGAGGGCTCCACACCAGGCAGTTCTCCCGCTACGAGGAAGTGCCGCGTGAGATAGCGCAGAAGATCATACAGGAGGCAGCGCGAAAGAAGGAGGAAGAGAAGTAGGTCTTTGTCCGGTGGCGGGGGCGGGGAGAGATTTTGGTGACCCACGGCGGAACGGAAAGTCGGTCAACGGATGTAACGGATTGAGCGGATATGGCGGCGGAGGTGGATGTTTTGGCTGCGGACTACGGACCGTGGACGGCGGACGGGAGAAGCGGTCAACGGATGTAACGGATTAAGCGGATACGCTGGCGGACGCAGAGGTTAAAGCGGTGGGCGGTGGACTGCCGACGGGGGACGGGATCAGGGGATGAAGGGAGGTTTCAGCGGCCGACGGTGGACTGCCGATGGCGGACGTATTTTCAAAGCCGATGTAGCTCAACGGTAGAGCAACTGATTTGTAATCAGTAGGTTGGAGGTTCG
>CAYFQZ010000132.1:0-1849 GCA_964345305.1 uncultured Ignavibacteria bacterium
CTGAACGTCGTCGCCAAGATTGATGGCTCGGTCCATCCGGGAAGGCAGGTTCTTATAACCGGCCACTATGACGATGTCTCTGAGATGTCGAGCACCTGGGCTCCGGGGGCAGACGACAACGCCTCGGGCACGGTGACGTTGTTAGCCGCCGCTTCCATTCTGAAGGACTATGATTTGGTTAACACGGTGAAGTTCGTTGCCTTCGCAGGCGAGGAACAGGGGCTTTTGGGCTCGGCTGCATATGCTCAAGAAGCCTACAGCCAGGGGGACACCATCCTTGGGGTCCTGAACTTCGACATGATTGCCTGGGAAGGAAATGGGGACGACGTAATTGAGGTGCACTGCGGTTATCCCGAAGAAAACCAGGCTCTGGCCGATCTTCTGATGGGAGCCATATCAGATTACGGGTTGAGCCTGAACGCTCAGAAGATCACCGGTGGTGCTACCGATCGCTCGGATCACGCCTCGTTCTGGGACTATAACTATCCCGCCATCCTGGGGATTGAGGATTTCGATGATTTCAACCCTTACTATCACTCAACCAGCGATCGGGTGTCCGCTTTTGACACCGCTTATTATGTCGACTTCACCAAGGCAGCAGTAGCTGGCATATCAATTTTAGGTAATCCTTTCCTCATAGGAGACGCGAACGGTGATGGGGTGATGGATATCGCTGACGTCATGTACCTTATAAACTACCTCTTCATAGGAGGACCGGCACCGGACCCTTTAGAGGCCGGGGATGCTAATTGTGACGGGGAGGTCGACGTCGCTGACGTGATGTACCTTATCAACTATCTGTTCATAGAAGGGTCACCGCCCGGTTGCGACTAGAGATTAGGAATAGGGAACTTTCCAAAAGTCCCAATCCCCATCTGCGGGGATTGGGGCTTGTTTCTTTGTCAAAAGATGCACGATTTGTGCTGGGTATCGGCAAAAAATCTCAAGAAAGACTATTGACAAACCCGGAGTTTTCGTAGATTAGTTTTAGGGTGTATGTCCGGCTCGCAAGTCTTTATTGTTCATCATGTTAATAGTATTCACGGAGGATAATGATTCCTCTGACAACCACCATGAACGGGCAAGGAGACAAAAATCTTCCTAACTTGTTGTTTCCTGATAAACGATAGCCCAACAGAAGACGAAAGTAAAATGAGTAAGCCCAAGCTAATGGTTTTTGTCTTGATCGCAGTATCCCTTGTGTCTTTCGCCGGGCCGGTCTTGTCGGATGAGGGCTATGAAGTTCGGTATGTGGTTGAGTTCTCGGCAGATGGACTCTCATTCGATAAACTGATGGGATACGACATCGTAACACTTAAAGACGGTGAGTTTCTTGCCGAGCTTGCAAAACCGATGTTGCCATCAAAGGCGTTGAAAATAGCTTTGCCGGCGGGAATGGCTGTAAAGAGCGTGCATGTGGCAAATGGGGAAAAGCAGGAAATTCCCGGCGAGTATCATATCTTTCCAAGTCAGCCACCTATAAAAATCGGGCTTTCAGACGGGAATGCAGATTTTGTCGAGCCGGATGGTGAGACTTATGCATCAAGCCAGCCGTATCCGCCAAAGGTGGTGGAATTTGTCCAGCAAAGTGATTTGGCCGGGCAGGCTATAGCCATACTTCGGCTTTATCCTCTGCATTATGTTCCTTCCGAAAAGAGACTTACGCTTTACACTTCCATTACCTTCGCTATCGAGGGCGCAAGCGGATATAAATGCGGTGATTACCTTTCACCGAATATTTCAGAGAAAGGCAGAAAGACCTATCTGGAGATGATCAAAGACATGGTGCAAAACCCGGAGGAGGTTCAGTTAAACCCGGCTTTCAATATGAGCACCTCCAGGGTGCCGC
>CAYFQZ010000133.1:0-11015 GCA_964345305.1 uncultured Ignavibacteria bacterium
CGCATTCAGGTGGAGCATCCGGTCACCGAGGAGGTGACCGACGTAGATCTGATCAAGGAGCAGATTCGGCTGGCCTGCGGGGAGAAGCTGAATCTTTCACAGGATGACATTCACCTGAAGGGTCATGCCATCGAGTGTAGAATCAATGCGGAGGATCCGGATAAAGGTTTTCTTCCTGCTCCGGGGAGGATCGAGAGTTTTCATGTTCCGGGAGGCCACGGCATACGCGTGGACACCCACGCCTATGCCAAGTATGCCATCCCATCGTATTACGATTCCATGATCGCCAAGCTGATAGCTCACGGCAAAACCAGAGAGGAAGCCATCCTGAAGGCCAGAAGAGCGTTGGACGAGTTCATCATCGAGGGAATTCCGACCACCATCGATTTTCACAAGAGGATTCTGGCTGATCAGAGATTCGTAAGCGGTCAGTTCACCACCTCCCTGATTGAGCAGATTCTCAAGGAGACGCCGGAGAGGGTGGGAAAGGCCTGAGCTGACCGTGCCCCGGATAGAAAGGTGGGATTCTTTGTCTTTGGGCACAGATTTTCCGTAAAGAAAAAGTTGAGGAGTACGGGAGATTGCAGTTAAAAGAGGAAATTCGATTTGGCTGGTGAAGATGCCGGTAAAGGAAATCCAACCCATAGGAACATTCACCCGGACCACAAAGGAGGAGAGGTGGAAGCAAGTCTGGATATAAGAGACGATCTGAAGTATACCAAGGAACACGAATGGGTCAAGGTGGAGGGCGATGTCGCCATCGTGGGCCTCAGCGACTATGCCCAGAAGCAGCTGGGAGACGTGGTGTTTGTCGAACTTCCGCAGGTGGGAGCGCAGCTGGAGCAGATGAAACCCTTCGGTGTGATCGAGGCGGTCAAGGCCGTCTCCGATCTTTTTTCGCCGCTGAGCGGGGAGGTGACGGAGGTAAACACCCAGCTGGAATCGCAATCGAATCTGATCAACTCCGATCCTTACGGAGAAGGGTGGATCATCAGAGCCAAAATCAAAGACGCAAAGGAGCTGGACGCCCTTCTCTCATCCCAGGACTACAGGAAACTGGTGGGAGGCTGAAGTCTCACAGGTATCTCCTGCCGTCAACTCCACTGGTTTGAATCCCAGCTGTCTTCTTTGAAACCGGGCTGCGATCTTAACACGAATATTCAACCTGTTGAAGGTCATGAGCTACGTACCGAACACTGATCAGAATCGGAAAGAGATGTTGAGCAAGATCGGGGTCACAGATTTCGCTGAGCTGCTGCAGGTGATCCCCGAGTCGCTGCATCTAAAGGGGGAGCTGAGACTTCCACCACCTCTGTCTGAGCTGGAGCTCACCAGTCTGTTGAGCGCAATGGCCGGCCGGAACAGGAATACTCAGCAGGCCGTCTGTTTCTTGGGTGGAGGTGCTTACGATCACTTCATTCCGGCCATAGTGGATCAGATGGTATCCCGATCGGAGTATTACACCGCATATACCCCCTATCAGGCTGAGGTGAGCCAGGGAACGCTTCAGACCATCTATGAGTTTCAATCGCTGATCTGTGAGCTGACCGGCATGGAGGTGGCCAACGCCTCCATGTACGATGGAGCTACCACCACGGCCGAGGCCGCCCTTCTGGCTCACGCCCACACCAGAAGAGAAGAGATTCTGGTGGCGGAATCCCTGAACCCCGGCTACAGAAAGGTCATCGACACTTACTGCGGTTCAATCAAGATGAAGGTGAACACGCTACCCGCGTCCCAAGGATTAATCGAACCGGATCAAGTCAAGAAAAACATCTCCGGCCGGGTTGCCTGCCTCATCCTTCAGACCCCGAACTTCTTTGGGCTGCTGGAGAGCGTAAGGGAAATCGAACCGATGGTTCACTCGTCCGGCGCTCTTCTGGTCCTGGTTTGCGATCCCATCTCTCTGGGGATATTGAAGACGCCCGGCGAGTACAATGCCGACATTGCGGTGGGCGAGGGGCAGGTACTGGGGAACAACCTCAATCTGGGCGGTCCGTATCTGGGATACTTCGCGGCCAGAGGGACTCTTATCAGAAAAATGCCCGGAAGGATAGTGGCGGCGACCACCGATACCCGGGGACGAAGAGGATTCGTCATGACGCTGCAGACCAGAGAGCAGCACATAAGAAGAGAAAAGGCCACTTCCAACATCTGCACCAACGAAGCGTTGTGTGCGCTGGCAGCGTGCGTATACCTTTCGGTCATGGGAAGAAACGGGATCAGAAAGGTGGCGGAGCTGTGCCTCCAGAAGAGCCACTACGCTGCAGAGCAGATAGCTAAAATAATCGGGTTCAAAAAGAAATTCGACGCACCCTTCTTCAAGGAGTTCGTGATCCAGACTCCCGTTCCGCCAAAGGTGATAGTGAAGTCGCTTCTTAAGAAAGGCATCCTGGCCGGATTGGATCTGGGCGTTTTGGATGAGAAGTTCGAGAATCAGCTTTTAATCTGTGTGACGGAGAAGAGAACCAGAGAGGAGATCGACCTTCTGGCAAGCAGCTTGAGGGAACTTCTGTAGAGGCCTGGAAGCGCGCGGTGGCGCGCGGCAAACAGCCACGGCGCATTTGCCAAACGGTCCACGCCAGACCGGAGGATCAGCAGAGCAAGACCTGGAGAGGTATCGGAAGGAGAATCATGCCGTTTTGTCCGCTGTGCAAAGCAGAATACAGCTCGGGAACCAAGCGCTGTCCCGACTGCGAAGTTGACCTGGTGGAGGAACTCTCGGAGGAGGCGGATCTGGAAGGCGCGGGCGGCGAGGAGGAACTGCCGGAAGATCTGGTTCTTCTGTACAGCACCAGAAATAAGGTGTACGCCGAGTTTCTGAAGGAAACCCTGGAAAACAGTAATATCCCCTGTTACATGACATCTTCGGGAAGCTTCCTCGAACAGGGGCTGGGATACGTGGCCAAAGGTAAAGCCGGGTACAAGATCTACGTGCCCCGGGACAAATATGACGAGGGCTTGGCCATCAAAGAGCAGACCGTGACAGACCTGTAGCTGCCGGGTGAGCAGCACCAAGTGCAAAATGCGGAGGTCAGCCATGATACACGTAGGGCGTTCAGCAGCAGTCGTACTGCTGGGGCTTCTGATCTTAAGTTCATGCGGTGAAAAAGCTCCGACCGAAATCAATTGGGCTTCCTCTCTTGAGGAGGCTTTGCAGTTGGCCCCGGAGAAAAACCAGTTCATAATCGCCGAGTTCTGGCGGGACGGGTGAAGTTGGTGCGTCAGGTTGGAGGATTCAACCTTTACCGATCAGAGAGTGATCAATCTGTCCAAGGACATGCTGTTCGTGAAAGCGGAAGCCCGGGATGACACGGCAACCAGGGAAAAATACAGCATCGCCGGCTTCCCCACCGTGATATTGATGAACAGTTCAGGGGAGGAAATCGACCGTATCTTCGGATATCTTCCCGCCGAAGAATTCGTTACCACCATCCAGGATTATCTGCAGGGGAAGAATACGCTGGAGGACTTGGAGAAGAGATTCGATGCCGATCCCCAAGACCCGGAGCTGGCCTTCCGTTTGGCAGAGAAATACGAGGGCCGGCGCAGGTACGAGGAAGCCGGTTCATATTACGGGAAGGTGCTTGACCTGGATCCAGAGGATGAAAAGGGCAAATCCGATGATGCGCTGATGAGCTTGGGCCAACTGGACGTGCGGAAGGAGGACTACCTGAAGGGGGTGGATACGTTCAAGTATTTTCTCCAGAAGTTCCCGGGAAGCGAGAAGGTGGCCGACGCTGAACTATACATTCCCTACTGCTACCATAAGCATGGAGACACCACCACCGCGGTGGAGCTTTATGAGAGTTTTCTGGTCAGGTATCCGGATTCGCCGGATACCGGTTGGGTTAAGGATCAGATAAGCAAACTCAAAGGCGAGGCGGAATAGACTTACGATCCAACGATTTCAGGAGAGAAACTTTTTATCCTCTAATACGAGAACCGCAAAGTCGTACAAGCACTTGATTGTGCGACGGTTGGTCGCCGTTATCCGGGGGATTTCAAGCCCGATGCTGAGGCGCCAAGAGCAGGTTAGATAATTCAGTGAGTCGTGACAAGTGAGCGAGAAAATCCTGTTTGAGCTGTCATCGCCAGGAAGGGAAGGTTTTTCGCTTCCCGAGCTGGACGTTCCTGCAAGGAGGACAGAAGAGTTGATCCCCGGAGATCTGTTGAGGGAGCGGCCGCCTGCGCTGCCCGAACTGAGCGAGGTGGACGTGGCCCGACACTTCATCAGGCTTTCCATTTTGAACCATCACGTGGATAAAGGATTCTATCCTCTCGGCTCCTGCAACATGAAGTACAACCCCAAGGTCAACGAGAACCTGGCGCGGCTGTCAGGGTTCTTGAATCTGCATCCACATCAGCCTGAGGAGACCGTCCAGGGCGCACTGAAGCTGATGTTCGAGTTGGGGGAGTATCTGAAGGAGATCGCCGGGCTGGATCAAATAACCTTGCAGCCAGCGGCCGGTGCGCACGGGGAGCTCACCGGGCTTTTGATGATTAGCGCCTATCATAAGAATAAAAGAAGCCCTCGATCAAAGGTCATCATCCCTGATTCGGCGCACGGAACCAACCCGGCCTCGGTGATAACCGCCGGTTTCTCGACGGTACAGATCAAATCCAACCCCAGGGGTCTGGTGGATGTGGAGGAGTTGAAGAGGGCCTTGAGCGAGGATGTGGCCGCACTGATGCTCACCAACCCCAATACTCTGGGGCTGTTTGAATCTCAGATACTGGAGATCGCCAAGCTGGTTCACGATGCTGGAGCATTGCTTTACATGGACGGCGCTAACCTGAATGCTATGATGGGGATAGCCAGGCCGGGCGACATGGGTTTTGATGTTGTTCACTTCAATCTCCATAAAACTTTCTCCACCCCACATGGAGGAGGGGGCCCAGGGTCCGGGCCTCTCGGAGTTACGGACGAAGTCGCTCCGTTTCTACCTGTTCCCCTTGTCGCGAAGAGGAGGGATGAGGTGGGCGGTGAGGAATACTATCTGGACCGTGATCGTCCCTTGTCCATAGGAAAGATACATGGGTTTTACGGAAACTTCGGGGTGATGGTGAAAGCATATGCCTACATTCGACAGAACGGAGCCAGGGGCTTGAGGGAAGCTTCTGAAAATGCTATAATTAACGCGAATTACCTGAAGGAAAGCCTGAAGGCGTACTACAATCTTCCCTACGATGTGATCTGTCAGCATGAGTTCGTCCTGTCCGGGGAGAAGCAGTTCAGGGAGAAAGGAGTCAAAACCCTGGACATCGCCAAGAGGCTTCTGGATTTTGGCCTGCATGCTCCCACCGTCTACTTTCCTCTCATAGTGCAGGAAGCCCTGATGATCGAGCCGACTGAAACGGAGAGCAAGGAGAGTCTGGACGAATTCATACAGGCGATGATCCGGATCGCCAAAGAGGTGGAGGAGAACCCGGAGGCGGTCAAGTCCGCCCCTCAGAATACGCCGGTCACCCGTCTGGACGAAGGCAAGGCGGCAAGAGAGCTGAACGTCAGATGGAAGCCATAGCAGCGGCCATCTCGCAAAGGCGTATGAACCGTCCGTTGCCACGGGGTACGTTTGCTCCCGGCTTCCACGGTCCCTGAGTTTGTATGTGATGGTGGTTTTCTAAGCATCTCCATTCCTGCCTGTCAATATGCTGTCAACAACCACAGTGGGAAGCTTCCCTAAGCCGGCCTATCTGGTCGCCGCCCGGAGCGAATGCGCTTGCGGCAGACTGTCACGAGAAAAACTCAAAGACCTCGAAAAACAGGCCACTCGAGAGTGCATACGTCTGCAGGAGGATATCGGGCTGGATATCCTGGTGCCCGGGGAGATGGAGCGCGGGGACATGGTCACCTACTTCGCCGAAAGGATGCGAGGCTTTGGGATCGACGGCCCGGTTCGCTCTTACGGAAACAGATATTACCGGAAGCCCGTGGTCACCGGCAAGGTAAGAAGAGAAGACGCGATCACCGTGGAGATGTTCAAGTGGGCTCAGAGCCTGACGGATAAGCCGGTCAAAGGCATATTGACCGGACCCTATACCATGAGCGACTGGTCATTCAACGAGTATTATCCTGATCGGAGAAGTCTGGTCCTGGCGCTGGCAGAGGAGATACACAGGGAGGCAGTCGATCTGGAGCAGGCCGGGGCACGGTACATTCAAGTCGATGAGCCTGCCATCTGTGCCCGACCTGACGAGATTGAGCTGGCTATCGAAGCCATGAGGATCGTCACCCAAGGGATAAGGGCTAAGACCATCTCGCATATCTGCTACGGAGATCTCAGGAGCATCTATCCAGAAATCCTCGGTCTGCCCGTAGACCTGTTGGATCTGGAGTTCTCCAACAACCTCTTGGCTGATCTGGAAATATTCAGGGATACCGCGTTAACGAAGGAGATTGCACTCGGGGTGATTGACGTCCACAGCCATGTTGTTGAGGAGAAGGATCAGATAAAGGACAACATAGGAAAGGCCTTGAAGGTTTTTCCCGTCGAGAAAGTTGCCATCTCCCCGGACTGCGGCTTGAAAACAAGAACCCAGGAGGAGGCGGAGGCCAAGCTCAGAGCAATGGTTCAGGCGGTGAGAGAAATCAGAGAGGAGCTGGGAATCCAGTAGCATCTGCGGGATTTCTTCCTTGGTTTATCGATCAGCAGAAACGCACGTCTTTTAAGTAAAGGAGGATCTCATGTTGGTCTCTTTCAGCTTGTTTCCAACTGACAAGGGCGAATCGGTCAGCAAGTACGTTGCGCGAACTATAGACATCATCGACAGAAGCGGCCTGCCGTACCGTACCTCTGCCATGAGCACGGCGATCGAGGGAAGCTGGGATCGCGTGTTCAAGGTGATAAAAAAGTGCCGCGACGCCATGGCCAAGGACTGCAATCGACTGTACATGGTGATCACCGTCGGCGATCGGAAGGGGGCGAAGAACCGGCTGAAAGCTAAGGTGGATCGAATCGAGCAGCGCCTCAACAGGAAGATCAGCAGATGACCGACTACATTCTGGTTTTCATCACCGCGTCCTCGGAAAAGGAGGGGGAGAAAATAGCCGGTGCCCTGGTGAAGGAGAGATTGGCTGCTTGCGCCAACCTCATCGGAGGGGTGAAATCAACCTTTCGATGGAAAGGCGAGATCTCCTCGGAACAGGAAGTTCTACTCATAGCCAAGACCAAAGACAGGCTTTTTGAAAAGCTGAAAAAGAGGGTTTTAGAACTTCACGGTTACGAGGTTCCGGAAATCTTGGCCTTGCCAATCCTGGCGGGGTTTGAGAAATATTTGGCCTGGATGGAAAAAGAAACGTTGTGACTTCCCGGCAGCTCTCCCTGCTTTGAAGATCAGAGAGTCTTTGCCTCCGGGTGAACCCGATCAAACGTTCGGTCAGGGTGAGGCCTGGCACTCTGGTTCAGTAGGCACCTGGGATTGATACCAGCGGGCGAGACATTCCTTTCGAATAGCAATAGAAAGAGGAGACAGAGGATGCAGCACAAAAAGATTCGGAATGGGTTTGTGCTCAGATTGATGAGGGGTGAAGAGGTCATAAAGACCCTGACCTCATTCGTTGAGGAGCAGAAGATTCCCGGAGGTTTCGTTTTTGGCCTGGGTGCGTTCAAGGAGGCTACCCTGGGGTACTTCGATTCTGCGAAGAAGGAGTATATAAAGAACTTCTTCAGAGACGATCTGGAGTTTGGAAGCCTCACCGGCTCGATATCCTACGTCGAAGGGAAGCCCTTCATCCATGCCCACGTGGTGGCCGGCGGGGCAGACTGTAAGGCCTATTTCGGCCACCTTTTTTCTGCCACCATATCGGCCACCGGTGAGTTCTTCATCCTACCCTCTGACACCAGGATGGAGAGAAAAGCCGATCCGGAAACCGGACTGAATTTGCTCGACCTGTAGTAAGAAATTCCTTGCCATTTTTGCGCTGGGGGTTTAATATTGCCTGTACTCTGGCAAAGCCCGGAGCTCAGGGTTGTCCGATGGAGAGCTGAACAGAAACCGATCGCTCGGCAGAAGGTTCTTGTACTCCGGCAGATGGGAACGTCGATAATTACACTTACCACCGATTTTGGCACCAGAGACGGGTACGCGGGAGCAGTCAAGGGGGTGATCAGAAGAATCAACCCGGCGGCGCAGGTGGTCGACATCACCCACGAAATCGAACCATTCGACGTCTTAGGTGCTGCGTTTGCCCTGGGGAACTTCTATAGCTATTTTCCCCGCGGGACCATCCATCTGGCGGTGGTGGATCCGGGAGTGGGAAGCCAAAGACAGCCCCTGCTGGTCAAATCGGAAGATTTCTTCTTCGTCGGGCCGGACAATGGGATATTCAGCTTTGTCTACAACAGTGAGAAGCTGATGGAGATTATAGCTCCTTCCAACAAGAAGTATTTCTTGGCCGAGCTGTCCAGCACGTTTCACGCGAGAGACGTCTTTGCGCCGGTGGCGGCCTACCTGAGCTTGGGCGTGAACCCGAAAGAGTTCGGTGCTTCGGCCAAGGAGTGTTTCAAGCTGGTGATTCCTCAGCCCAAGGCAGCAAAATCAGGCTTGGCAGGAGAGATCATACATATAGACAGGTTTGGGAACCTGATCACCAACATACCGGCGGAGCTTGTGGGGAGGAAAAAGATATCAAGTATTACGGTGGGCAAAAAGAAGATCGAACGGGTGGCTTTGTCTTACTTCGACGTACCTGAGGGGCAAGCAGGAGTGCTGGTGGGCAGCTCGGGATTGCTCGAGATCGCCGTGAGCCAGGCCAGCGCCCAGGGCGTTCTGAGATCAAAGATCGGCACACCGGTCAGGATAAGTTTTCAGTGAAATCGCAACCCCAAACTGTGCACAAGAAAAGAAAAGACACGCAAAAGCGGAGAAGCCGTCCTTCCTGGGATGAGTACTTCATGCGCATTGCCGAATTGGCGGCTACCCGCTCGACCTGTCTGAGGAGACAGGTGGGCGCGGTGATAATGAAAGACAAGAAGATCCTGGCCACCGGTTACAATGGAGCCCCTTCAGGACTGGAACATTGTCTGGACATCGGTTGTCTCAGAGACGAGCTTGGCATCCCGTCGGGAGAAAGGCATGAATTATGCCGGGCCACTCACGCTGAGCAGAACGCCATAGTGCAGGCGGCCCTGTTCGGCGTGAGCATAAGGGATTCAACCATGTACTCCACCACGCATCCCTGCATTCTGTGCACCAAACTGGTCATTAACGCAGGCATAAAGAGAATCGTGATCAAGGACAGCTATCCGGATGCCATGTCCAGGCGGATGTTGAAGGAGGGGGGGGTAAAGGTGCAGATTCACAGGAACGGCCAAAAGATAAAGATCAGGGAGGGTAAGGCAACGGCATGAGATGCCCTTTTTGTGGACAGGACAAAGACAGAGTGGTGGACTCGCGCACCTCGCAAAACGGAAGGTCGGTCAGAAGAAGGAGGGAGTGCGAGGCTTGCAGGAAACGTTTCACCACCTACGAATACGTGGAGGACGTTTCGCTGACCATCATAAAGAACGATGGGAGAAGGGAACCCTTCGACCGGCAGAAGCTGCAAAGAGGAATCGAGCTGGCCTGCAACAAGCGTCCCATAAGCTCCAAGAAGATAGCCTCGGTGGTGGATGAGATCGAGGAGAGATTACAGAGTCTCTCCAAGACGGAGATCGGCAGCAAGGAGGTGGGCGAAGAGGTGATGAGAAGACTGAAGGAACTAGACGAGGTGGCCTACGTGAGATTCGCCTCGGTTTATCACAAGTTCAAAGACATCAATGAATTCATGGACGAGTTGAGAGGTCTTCTCAAGTTACGACAGCGTTGCGGCCCTCGGCTTTGAACTTTGAGTGAGGAAGGTCGGGAACGCGGGCGCAGAGCGCAAAGGCATGGGTTACGCGAGATGGGCAAAGAAGTAAGCGACATGGGATTTCTAAATCATCTGGAGGAGTTAAGAGGCAGAATAATCAAATCGCTCGCCTCCATCATCCTCTTGTCCATAGTGGCCTATGCCTTTTCCGACCACTTGTTGGATTTCGTCACCCGTCCCATACCTGAAGTTTACTTCATGGGTCCCACCGAAGCTTTTTCCACCAGGATCAAGCTGTCGCTGATCGCCGGAATCATCGTCAGTGTCCCGGTAATATTCTACCACGCATGGAAGTTTGTCGTCCCCGGGCTATTTGAAAGGGAGATCAAACTCATTCTTCCGGCGGTGCTTTGCTCCACTATCTTCTTTCTGATCGGAGCAACATTCTGCTTTTTCTTTGTGCTGCCCATCGGGCTCAAATTTCTCATGGCCTTCGGTACCGAGAAGCTCAAGCCTATGATTCAGATAAGGGACTATGTCAGCTTCGTCAGCTATATGGTTCTGGCATTTGGCGCGGTGTTCGAACTGCCTGTCATCTCCTATTTTCTCGGAAAGATCGGCCTGATAACCGACAGGACCCTTATCCGGGGCCGGAAGTATGCCGTAGTGAGCATTTTAGTCCTGTCGGCGGCCATCACACCCAGCCCGGACGTGTTCTCGCAACTTATGCTGGCAGGTCCGTTGTATTTCCTGTATGAGGTCAGCATCATCGTGGCGAAGATTAGTCAGAGGAAAAAGCGGGTGCCCAAGACGGAACCCGAGGTGCAAAGATGAACCGCTTCTTCTCGAGCTTAATTTTCATCGCAGCTATGCTATGTGCTTCACGCGTTTGCCCGGAGGAGCTCACGGATTCTGTCGCCGTGCAGAAGCTTAGCTTCGATGAGGCATTTGTCGACGGCCTGAAGTGTATCAAGATGACGCCGGAAGACCTGAAATTCAGGGATGATTACGTGGAGGTTGACTCCTTCAGGCTGGAATTGATTGACCGGTTGATGCGAAAGCCGATGGAAACCAAGTCGTTCAATTCGCGGTTCCTCTCCGACTGGACCGATGCCTCCGCACAGGAAAGGAGGTTTGATTTGCCCTCCTTGACTGCCCGCCACCTCAAGATTCGTGGAAAACCAACACCATCCTTTGAGGACAGGTTCGTCTCTCAAAATCT
>CAYFQZ010000134.1:0-4343 GCA_964345305.1 uncultured Ignavibacteria bacterium
AAGTCTGGAACACGAAACCGATCTCCTTGTTTCTGATTCGTGCCAGCTCGTCGTCGTTCATCTGACTGACCAGCTTGCCGTTCAAGTAGTAATCGCCCTCGCTGGGAGTATCCAGGCAGCCAATCAGGTTCATCAGGGTGGACTTTCCGGACCCGGACGGACCCATGATGGCGGTGTATTCCCCCTTCCCTATCTCCAGGGTGACGCCTCGCAGGGCGTTCACCTTCTCCGCCCCCATCTCATATGTTTTCCAGAGATTTACCGTCTTTATTAACACTTACTTCCTCTCCTCAGGCGACTTGCCAGCGCAAGGGTTTGGAGTGGTGCCGGTGAGAGCTGGACTCAAGCCGGGTTGCGGATTGCGTTGAGTCTTTCCAGCTACTGGCCCCTCTCCTCTGAAGACTTCCGCTCACTTACCTTAACCTTGTCTCCATCTTTCAGCGTTCTCAGGATCTTGTAGCTTCCGGTTACCACCTTGTCCTCCTCTTCTATCCCCGATACGATCTCTATGTTCTGCTGGTCCGCTATTCCGGTGGTAACCTTCGCGAATTTGGCCCTGGCCTCTTCCACAACGAAGACCCCCTCCACTTCGTTCTTCTCCTCCTCGTTTTTCCTCTTAGACTTCTTCTCGGACACGCTGTCGGTGGAGGCTAAGGCACCCTCTTCCTTCTTTTCCTGTTCTGCCACGGTGTCGGACTTCTCCTCCCTCATAACCACCGCCTGAATCGGGACGCTCAGCACATCGGTACGGGAGTTGGTGGTGATATCCACCGAGGCGGACATTCCCGGCCTTATGGTCGGCACCTCGTCCACCAGCGTGACCTTCACCAGGAAGTTGGTGACCTGATCCTGGGTCCCCATACCGCTTATGCGAGCGGTGTGTCCTATCTCTGTGACTCTGCCCTTGAAAGTGGTATCCGGGAACGCGTCAATGCTGATCTCGGCCTCCTGCCCCAGCTTGACCTCGGCTATATCGGTCTCGTCCACCTCCACCTCCGCCTCTATCTCGCTCATGTCGGAGACGGTCATGATCACCGTGCCCGGGTTGTTCATGGTCCCGATCATGACTATCTCCCCCACCTCCGCGTTCAGAGAGGTGACCAGACCATCCATCGGCGAGGTCATGGTGGTCTTGCTCAGGTTGTATTTCGCTCGATCCAGGTTGGCCACAGCCTGTTCGTGCCTGGCCCTAGCCAGATCCAGGTCGGTCTTTGCCATATCGTACTGCTCCTGGGAGGTCAGCTTCTTCTGAAAAAGCTCCTTCTGCCGATTGTAGCTCAACTGCGCCTGCTCCAGGCTGGCCCCGGCCGAAGAAAGCTCGGCTTTGGCCTGGTTGAGCGCCGCTCTGTACTCGGTATCATCCAGCTGTACCAGGAGATTACCCCTCTTAACCTGATCCCCCTCCTCAACCGGCAGCCTGGTGATCTTTGCCGGGACGTAAGCCGAGATCTTTACGTCCGTCTTGGGAATGATCTTGCCGTAGGCGGTGACTATGGAAGTGAGGTCACTTCTTTCCACCTTCTCCGCCTGCACCGCGTAAGTTTTCTCCCCGCTTTTGAGAGCGTTGGCCACGATGATGATCGCCACCACCACTACCGCGCCCAGAACGACGATCACTTTTTTCTTTTTCTTCATGTTGCCTCCAGTGAATCGACTTCCACAGAGTAAACCGGAATATCTGTTTGTGCGGATTACTTTTTTGCGTCTGGTTTCAGGATAAGGCTTCCACTATTGTTACGAGTCGCCTCAGATTTTTGTTCATCCAAACCGGACTTCTCTTAAGACTCCTTTCTATTTGCCCATCGCCTTCTCAAACTGCGCCACTGCCAGATTGTAATCATACAAAGCTTCCACCTGGTCCGATTCGGCCTGCTTCAAGCTGACCTCCGCATCCAGCAACTCCAGTATGCTCGCCGATCCAAGATTATATTTCTCCTGCACCAGCTCCAGATCTTCGCTGGCCGATTCGACCTTCTCCCGGGCCAGATTGATTTTCTGCTGCGCTTCCTGGACATTCAGATAAGCTTGCTTCAGCTCCAAGGCCACGTCTCTTTTGGTCTGGTAGAAATTCTCCCTGGCCGAATTCCTGTTGGCCTTGGCCCACGAGAAATTATAATTCTTCTGAAAATTGTCGAAGATATTCAGGCTGATAGAAGCCGAAAGCCTCCAACTGTACTCTCGATCCCGGATATACTTTATCTCCTCCAGCTCGGGATTACTCCAGGAATAAGAGCCGGAGAGGTTGAGGTTGGGAAAGAATCCGCTGCGAGCCATTCCCAATTGGGCCTCGGCCGACTTGAGATCGAACCGGGCCTTGCTCAGATTCGGATTCAGTTTCATTGATTGTTCAAGAGCGCTGTCGTAAGAGTAATCGAATTCCGGCATGGCCAGGTTTTCCTCCACGTCGATGGCGGCATCCACATCCTGACCCATCCAGTTGTTCAGCGTGGCTCTGGCGACCTTGACGCTGTTCTCGGCACTGATCAGTGCCAACTCGACATCACCATATTGCACCTTGGCCTTGAGCACATCCGAATAGGAGGCCGCGCCCAACTCGTATCTGGTCTCGGCGATCTTGAGTTGCTCGTTCGCCCGCTTGAGTGCTTCCTTCTGAATCTCCAGGAGCATCTTTGACTTCAGCACGTCAAAGTAAGCTCGCTTCACCGACAGAATCAGATCCTGGCGGGTAAACCGGTACGAACTTCGCGCCGAGTTCCTGGAGGCGGTCTTCTCTCTGATGTCGAAAAAGTTGTAACCCCCCAGAGACCAGCTCTGCCCGGCACGGATACTGGCCGAGTAGCCTTTGGAGGTACGGACGCCTGTCGTCTGGATAACCGTCTCTCCCAGCAGCGGATCGTATGTGGGGAACTCACTCGGTCCGTAAACGGTACGAGAATAGCCCAAATCGGAGTTCAGGCTGGGAAGCAAACCGCCCCAGGCGGTCAACACCCTTCCCTTGGAAGCCTTGTAAGACTGCTCGGCGGCAATCAGCGCAGCGTTGTGTTTCTCTGCCAGTTGTATGCACTCCTCCAGCGAGTAAACCCTGGGCGACACGGTTCCGGGCTGCGCCCAAGAAAGATTGGTTAGCACTATCAGCAGGCAAATCTTTGACAGAACGACTCGTTTCATTTTCCTTCTCCCTACGGTTAGAAGCCAAAGGCCCCGCCAAACGCACTGCCCAACCCGGACTTCACAAGTATCAGAAGTATCCAGAGGATCAAAACGGCGGTGAAAGCCTTCTTCGTGCTGAGTCTGTACATTACCCCCAGGCCAATGGAAATCAGGATCACCTGCCACAAGTTAAAAATGTCGAAACCCGACAGAACAGAGTAGAGAAAACGGCTATCGGGATCGGCAAAGGGAAGCAGGGCCAAACTCGTCTGCACGTTCAACGTTCCTTTCATAAAAATCAGCGGAAGCTTGACGATCAGCGCAGGTATTGCCACCAGCGCAGAATAGGAGTAGACCGATAGCACCCTTCGGTAGTTCGAGTCTCCGCCCAGCAGGACATTGAAAACGAAGAACAAGGCCGCGCTGAAGACCACTAACAAGAAGAAGCCAAACACGGGCACCATGCCTACCTGCCAAATGGGCGGCCGGTTTGTTTCTGCGAGCCTTTCTATGATTCGCTCCTTCTGCTGCTGAGGTATGTTGTCCATTTCCTCGATTCTCTCCACCTGCGCTTTCATGATCTGCGGAAAGGTGACATAAAGAGACCCGATGCTCAGAAGGATAACGATCAAGAAAGGCACCAGCCAGGTTGGCCGGGCGTTCAGGCTCTTAAACACCCTTGAAGGCTCGAAGAAGATATTAAAGATTTTGGATGCGCCCCCCATGGGCTTGACCTCAGGCTGAACGGAAGGGATGGTCTGTTCCATTTCTTCTCCTTTCCCCTGAGCTTCAGGTTCTCACCAGTGTTAGACGGAATTCTCGACCAAAAGTTTCAGCAAACACCCAATCCAGAGCTAAGCGTCCAGCAGGCAGTTAAAGCTTTCCTCTCCATTCCATCATTCTTGCGACCTCGGCTTGACCCCGCACAGACTCGACACTTGCGTTGAAACTCCACTGTCGTCTTCCGGTCTGTTCTTTTCTCGATATACCCGCAAGGCAGGGAAATATTCAAGGGTACGACCGTATCCTGAGTGTGCGACAGGCTAGACGAACAATGGCGCCAGAACCAGAGACACCATGGCCATAAGCTTTATCAGGATGTTCATGGACGGGCCGGAGGTATCTTTGAACGGATCGCCGACGGTGTCTCCGACCACAGCCGCCTTATGAGCGTCCGAGCCCTTTCCACCCAGGTTCCCGGCCTCGATGAACTTCTTGGCATTGTCCCAGGC
>CAYFQZ010000135.1:0-2859 GCA_964345305.1 uncultured Ignavibacteria bacterium
TAGGGTGGGGCTACCTCGGAAAAACCATATTTCCCAACGATAGTGGGAATCTCCCTATTCAGATCAATGCAAACTCTTCTGAAGGCATTATCGATCCCCTCAGCTGCAGTCTCCGCAACGCCAAGTTTGATACAAGCACGATACTCATATGCGAGAAGCAGATGACTACCGTAGTCTGACCAAGCCCCTTTCTGGCCTTCCCATGCGGTCTCCGCTGCTGCAATCGCACGATTCATATCATCGTTTCTCGCAAGGGAAGGGTAGATAGGAAAGAATGCAGCCCATCCTTTTTCAATCATGTCCAGATTAAGGGTTCGACGATCAGGATGATCCCGCGGAGGTAGTGGATCGGACTGTGATCCAGAAAACCAAGGAGCAATGTAAGCAAGGAGTCGACCGTAAGGGTCGATCATCTCACCTGTGGGAATAGTTGCAACCTTTCGCCTTGTCCCATCGGGTCTTGTCAACCTATTTTCCAGAAGAGCGTCAAATTCCCTGGTAGCATCATTTCCCGCGCTAATATGCTTCTCCGCGGCGTCATCCTCAGAAAGCTTGTTAAGAAGATATTCGCGAAGCGATGCTGTAATTTCGTCATAGAACCCGTTTTCCAGTCGTTGACGGCATTTATCCAGTTTCGGCTGGCTTTTTTCAGGCTTGCCAGCATATATGGCTTTTTCAGGCGTGTCACATGAAACCATCCGAATCGGTTGCTCGATAAAAGGGGTGTCACCGTCGGCGGTCCGAATTAACATTCGTGGCTGTGCTGATCGGATATTCCGGGTAAATACGAAGTTCACTTCCGGCATATTCTTCCTCCTACACTTAAAGATTAAAGAGCGCTCATGAGTTTAGAATCTACTTTCTTACTTTCGTGATGCATCGGCATTAGGAAATGCCAATGCGAATTAGCTTCGGCAATTCTCCCGCCTGCGGCATGAACCATACGGTTCATACCTTTGGCTTGGTCTTGAGACTATTCCCGAAGCATCAGAACGGACCGCCAATCAGTTGCACCGAAAGATGCCGAGATAGTGACTTTCGGCAGCAGACTAAATTTGATGCGGGACTGATAACGTCAAGGTTACACCCGTGCGTCTCGGTGTCCACTACATTCCCTGGTCTTCTGGCCATCATCTCCTTACCGTATTAGCAGCATTTTCTTCGTCTCCACCAGATCGCTTCCCGCCTGCAATTGACAGAAATAGACGCCGCTCGAAAGTTTGCTTGCATCGAAATTAACAGAATAAGTGCCTGCTTTCTGAAATTCACTCACTAACGCCTGAGTTTCCCTGCCAAGTATGTCATAAATTTTCAGAGTGACAAAATCTGAATGTGGTATCGAATACGAGATTACTGTGGATGGATTGAATGGATTCGGATAGTTTTGAAAGAGAGAAAATTCATCCGGGATAAATCGGTCATCAAAGTCCAGTATGCCGGTCGATAAGGAATCGATATCGATCTCCATGCTGTCAATGCCCATCATCGACAAATGGCTGCTTGCCCGCAGAATCGCAGTATATGTGCCGGTATCCGGGTATGCGTGTATTGGATTGACATCATTGCTAACGTCCCCGTCTCCAAAAGTCCAGTAAAAAAGTGTGACGCCAAGGGAATCAGAATCATTGATGAAGGTAACGCTGTCTGCCGACACTTGCGCATCGAATTCGACTTCAGGAACCGGGCCGTACACGGGAAGGTTGACCACATCAGCATTTGGATACCACTGATAAAGGCTGATGTCGATGTGCATAAACGGGTTGGAGCGGATGACATTTCGCTCAGCCGTCAAAAATCCCCAGGGGCGTTCGCCACTCGGTGCATAATCTGGGTAGTTCCAATGGGTTTGCATTATGCTGTGAAAGGCGTGGGGGGCAGTAGCGGGGTCGTCCGCAGGATGCGGGAGTCCTAGAGTATGGCCCAGCTCATGTGCATACGCGCCTAATGGTGTGCAAGGCCACGCGCCACCTCCGACTCCACCCGGGCAGTCCCCTCCGGAGTAGTCTGGATTGTTGAACTCCGGGAATATTTCAACACCCAGCAAAGCTACTCCGCAATCGCCACTGCATCCTTGAGCCGCACCTGCCCACCAGCCGGCACCGTGCGCCCAGAGGGCCGCCACTGTTCCAGGCGACCAAATTGGCAGACCCTGAGATGACATCTCGGCAAGTAAAGATCCCCACCAATTACCGTTGTCAGGGTAATACTGTCTGGTATTCAGGCAGTTATAAACTCTAACGATTTCGGGAAACGCTAACTTCCAGGTTAATCCCCCGGTGGCCACCTGGTACCAGCCCTGTATCTCCAGGGTTGCCTCGACAAGTGTTTGATAAACTGCATCGCTACAGGATACATCGGTAGGAACAGCATAAAAGACCGCTAGTTCATAAGAGCTAGGTTCAGCCGCTTCTGCCTGCATCGTTAGCGGTAACGAAAACGCAGAATCGTAGTAAGAACACTCTGTGGGGCACTCGATTGCAGACTGGCCAAACACCGGAGCTTGCACGGAAACGAGAAATATTAGAAAGACCTCAAACCGTAGGAAACGATGCCTAATCATGAACCTTTTGAACCTTCCTTTCTCTCCCGGAATTTCACTCTTGATTTTGCAGGCCGCTGACCAGGCGCTATGCGTCCCCGCAGAGATGGCGAGAACCGTACACCGTGCAGTATGAGCGCTGGCCCGGTATTTACTTATAACATAGCAAAGCCAGCCTCCGAAATGCTAGGGCCGAGCCAGCTCTGGCGGTTCTCGCCCCTTTGCAGCGAACCGTAGGGTAGAGCTTTCGCGGTTAGTATACGTTGGCCAGCCTGGACGAAACCGACTATGCGCCTTCTCCAGGGTCTATGCTTGGGCGC
>CAYFQZ010000136.1:0-5221 GCA_964345305.1 uncultured Ignavibacteria bacterium
AGTCGCAGACCCGTGCACTCCGAGGTGACAAAACCACACAAACACCACTGATGACACAGCTGCCCGGGAGAGCTTAGCGGACAGAGTTCCCACGATATGCAACCTGGATGTCTCCGTCATATGATTATGGGAGTCCCGGATGGACTCCCCTAACGCTACCCTACATTATGTATGTTTCAGATTCACACATACAACAGACGCGATCGGTATCTTCTCTGGCAGCCGAAAGTCTATAAGATATATCGGCTTAAATCCTCGTCCTCCACGATATCTTTGAGCGTTTTTTGCACCAACTGTTTGGTTACCTTGACGCTCTTGGTCTTGGCATCCGGCACCTCGAACATGACGTTCTCCAGCAGGGTGGTCATTACCGTGTGCAGCCGCCTGGCCCCGATGTTCTCCGTCCTCTCATTTACCAGGTTGGCTATCCTTGCGATCTCTTTTATGCCATCTTCGGTGAAGGAAAGCTTCACTCCCTCGGTGGCCATAAGTGCGGTATACTGCTTTATCAGGGCGTTATTCGGCTCAGTTAGGATGCGCACAAAATCGTCGGCAGTCAGGCTGTCCAACTCCACCCGGATGGGAAACCTGCCCTGCATCTCCGGAATCAGATCAGACGGTTTCGAGGCGTGAAAAGCACCGGCAGCGATGAACAGTATATGGTCGGTTTTAACCAGACCATATTTGGTCATAACGTTGGTCCCCTCCACTATGGGCAACAGGTCTCTTTGGACTCCCTCCCGAGATACGTCGGGTCCCTCCTTCGGCTTTTCCCCGGCGATCTTATCCAGCTCGTCGATGAAGATGATGCCTGAATTCTCCACCCTCTCCAAAGACTCGGAGATCACCCCCTCCATGTCCACCAGCCTGCCGATCTCCTCCTGAGTCAATATCCCCTGTGCCTCCGCTACCGTCACCTTCCTCCTCTTGGTCTTCTTGGGAAGCATACCGGAGAACATCTCCTGGAAATTGACTCCCAACTCCTCTATGCCCTGCGGCGAGAAGACCTCAATCACGGGAAACCTGTCGTTGGGTACGGAGATCTCAATTGTCCTCTTGTCCAGCCTTCCCTGGCGGAGCTGGGTTCTAAACTTCTCCCTATTCTTCTCCCATTTTTCCTCCGGATTTTCCTGGGCCGTATTCGTGAAGCTGAAGCTGGGCGAATCGTAATCCCGGGCCGGAGATTCAATCCTCTTACGCTTAGGCTTCGGGGGAAGGAGATGATCCAAAATCTTCTCCTCGGCCAGGTTCTGTGCTTTGGACCGCACCTGCTCGGCCTTCTCCCTCTTGACCATGGTGACGGAAAGATCGGTCAGATCTCTTACCATAGACTCCACATCCCTGCCCACATATCCCACCTCGGTATACTTGGACGCCTCCACCTTGATGAAAGGAGCATTCGCCAGATTGGCCAGCCTTCGGGCGATCTCGGTCTTGCCCACGCCGGTCGGTCCGATCATTATGATGTTATTGGGCATTATCTCGTCCCTGAGGTCTGATCTGACCTGCTGTCTTCTCCACCGGTTTCGCAGGGCGATGGCAACCGACTTCTTGGCCTTATCCTGCCCGATTATATACCTGTCCAGCTGTTTTACTATCTCCTTGGGGGTCAGCTCCCTTTTCCAGTCCTTCTCCAAAACCTCCCCCCCTTCATCGATGTCTTTTGACCCATGGACGGTCAAGCTTTTCACTCGGCTCATCTTCTACAACGTGCCTCCTAGAGTTGGACCTGATCTTCTTCCCTAGCCTTTACAAATATAACAAGATTCCGGAATTTTCAAAGCCTTTACCAAGGCAAATCGCTCATTCTTGGTTTCCCTCTGCGTTTTTTCTTGCGGCGCAACTGTTTGTCTATCAAAAGATTCCATGAGATCGGGGGCCAAACCGGAAAATGCTGGGCTCTGAAACCTCGATCGCCTATCACCTTCTGAAGCAGGCTCAAGGAGCGCACTCACGTGGTACTGCGTTAGGAGCGAGCAAATGGATTTGCGGAACGATCCAGCATCAAAGGTTCTCTATGACTATTTGGTCATTGGTATATACGCATATGGATGCGGCAATCTCTATGGATTTTTTGACTATGGTTTCCGCGTCAAGGTTTGAGTGCTCTTTGAGTGCTCGGGCTGCCGCCAGCGCGTATGCTCCGCCAGATCCTATGGCGACTATGCCGTCGTCGGGCTCGATCACATCTCCGTTTCCGGAGATCACCAGGGCGTGGTCTTTGTCCAATACGGCCAGAAGCGCCTCCAGCCTGCGCAAGTACTTGTCCATTCTCCAGTCCTTGGCCAGCTCCACTGCTGCCCGGGGGAGATTGCCCCTGAACTCCTCTATCTTTGCCTCGAACCTTTCAAACAGCGTGAAGGCGTCTGCAGAGGCTCCGGCGAAGCCGGCTAAGATCTTGTCGTTGTGCAACTTGCGTAGTTTATTAGCTTTCCGTTTGACAATGGTCTCCTCCAAGCTGACCTGTCCGTCCGCACCCAGAGCCACCTTACCGTTGTGCCTCAATCCCACTATGGTGGTTGATCTATTCATATGGGCCTGTACCTCTTTCGTTTAATGACTGCCAATCTGCTCAAACCTCTTTCTGCGCGTCCGGCTCCCCCTGTTCCTGCATCCTGGACATTTTCTACTAAGTCCTACGCTCTGGGATGTGCCTTTTTGTACACTTTTTTGAGTTTTTCGGTGGTCACGTGAGTGTAGATCTGAGTGGTGGAGAGACTCTGGTGTCCCAGGATCTCCTTCACCGTCATAAGATCGGCTCCCTGGTCCAGCAGGTGGGTGGCGAACGTGTGCCTCAGCATATGTGGGCTGGCGCGCCTCTCCTCGCTTACCCTGCGGGCATACCTCTTGACTACTCTGGCAACGCTACGGCTGGAGAGCCTACGTCCGGAAGAATTCAGGAAAACCGCTTCGGCATCAATTCGAGAGCGATCTTTGAAGAAATGGCGGCGTTGATTCAGGTACCGTCTGAGTGCATCCAGCGCCTCGACTCCCACCGGGACGATCCTTTCCTTCTTTCCTTTTCCCACAACCCGAATCAACTCGCCTTCGAAATCTATGTCAGACGGCTTTAGCTGGGAAAGCTCAGATAATCTCAGGCCCGTGCTGTAAAAAAGCTCCAATATGGCCAGATCCCTCCAGCCGGTGTGCCCATCCTGGCAAGGCAGTCTGAGCAGATCCTCTACCTGAGCTATGGTCAAGAAGGTCGGCAAAGGCTTTTTCCTTTTGGGACAAACCAGGATTGAGCCCAGATCCGTCTTGGTCCTTCCTTTCTTCTGCAGATAGCGAAAAAAGGATTTCAGCACAAACACACGATGGGCCATGGTGTTGTCCTTCAGCCGTTTTTTCCTCAAATGCACCAGAAAGTCCCGAAGGAGAGGCCGGGAGAGGTGATCAGTGAAATTCTGGCAGGCGCTCCTTGCTTTTAGGAACTCCCCGAAGGCCGAAAGCGCACGCCGGTATGAGACCACCGTATTGTGCGAAAAGTTCTTCTCTCGCTGAATGTGCTGAATGAAGTCCTTCGTTTCCCGCGCGAAATCCGTCATAGATCCGCTGATTGAAACTCGGTGTATCGGGCCATTGACCGGAGCTTGCAGTCCACTTGGTCGGCTTAACACATCGGCTGGCTTAGGCCTTGGCATGAACCGTATGGCTCGTGTCCTTCTCCTCTCCGCCTTCCGTGGGTTTTGATTCCTGGTGGCCGCACTTGAGGCATCTCAGATATGGACCCTTTGTCCGGGAGGATTTCTCCACCAGGAACTTGGCGCCGCACGCAGAGCAGATCCGGTTGACCGGCCGATCCCAGGTGGCGAAATTACATTGCGGATAGTTGGAGCATCCGAAGAAAGTTCTCCCCCTTCTGGTCTTTCTTTCCGCCAGAAAGCCGTCACAAGATTCCTCCGGACAGTCCACCCCGATGGATATGGCCCGGGTGAACTTACACTCCGGATATCTGGAGCAGGAGAGGAATTTGCCGAAGCGGCTGACCTTTATCATCATGGGCGAGCTGCATTTTTCACACTTCTCGTCCGGAAGAATCGTACCGTTCTCATCGCCGGGCAAGGGTTTGGTGTTCTTACACCCGGGGAAGCCGGAACAGGCCAAGAACCTCCCGTTTCTTCCCCAGCGGATGATCATGGGGCTGCGACATTTTTCGCATATTTCGTCGGTCTTCTGCTGGGTCTGCTTCCGAATGTCTTTCTTCTTGCTCTCGACCTTCTCCAGGTTGGCCTGAAACGGTTGGTAGAAATCCTGGAGTACCTTCATCCAGGCTTCCTTTCCTTCCTCGATCTTGTCCAGCTCCTCCTCCATCCCGGCGGTGAACTTGACCTCGAATATGTCGGGAAAGTTCTCCACCAAAATACGGTTCACAGTCTTTCCCAACTCAGTGGGGGAGAGCTTCCGGCTTTTCGATTCCACATACTTTCTCTGTTTGATTGTGGAGACGATCTGAGCGTAAGTGGAGGGACGGCCTATACCGTTTTCCTCCAGTTCCTTTATCAGAGTCGCCTCGGAGAATCGAGCCGGAGGTTTGGTGAAGTGTTGTTTGGGAACCAGCTTGAGCAGATTCAGCTTCTCCTGCTCCTTCAGGACGGGCAACTTGATCTGTTCCGATTCCTCCGCGTTCTCCTCTTTCGGATCCTGGTACACTCTCAAAAACCCGTCGAACAAAAGCTCCGTGCTGGAAGCCCGGAAAAGATACTTCTCCGCCTGGATATCCACCGCCCTGTAATCATAGACGGCCGGGTTCATCTGAGAGGCGATGAATCTGCTCCAGATCAACTGGTACAGCCTCAGTTGATCCCTGGTCAAGAACTTCTTGATCTCTTCCGGATGACGTCCAGCGTAGGTCGGTCTTATGGCCTCATGAGCTTCCTGCGCGGTCTTTTTGGACCTATACTGCCTGGGCTGGGAAGGTAGGTATTCTTTTCCGTAACTTTTCTGAATTACGCTCCGAGCGGCCTCTTGTGCCGCCTGGGCGACTCTGAAGGAATCGGTACGCATGTAGGTAATCAGCCCCGCGCTTCCGGTTTCCCCCAGTTCCACTCCCTCGTATAGCTGTTGAGCAACCTGCATGGTCTTCTTGGGCGAAAACGAAAGGCGACGAGCAGCGTCCTGCTGAAGAGTACTGGTTATGTACGGAGGATAGGGATGGCGCTTCTTTTCCTCCCGGCTGAGCCCGGAGACCAGGAATCTCCTTTTCTTGATATCTGTGCAGACG
>CAYFQZ010000137.1:0-5788 GCA_964345305.1 uncultured Ignavibacteria bacterium
TAAGGGTAAAGTCAAAAAGCCCGGTTTTGGCCGCGGCCGGAGGGGTGGTAGCGTATTCCTCCAGGCTAAAAAGGTACGGAGGCCTGATTCTGCTGGAGCACGCCGGGGGATACTACACCCTGTACGCCCGGATGTCGGAGGTTTTGGTTCCCTCTGGAGACCGGGTAGGAAGGCTTGAGCCCATCGGGTGGGTGGGAGGAGACGCATCTGCCGGAGCCGGGTGCCTGCATTTCGAAATCAGAAAAGGAAGAGGAGCTCTGGACCCTCTGGAGTGGCTGAAGTAATGTCTTTCAACACAATCTTGGACCAGAAGGTCCCCAAAAGAGTGCTCTCTGGAGCTCTGAAGAAGAACCTCTTGGCCTCGGCCTATCTCTTCTACGGAGAGCAGGGTACGGGCAAATGGGCGATGGCCCTTCAGCTGGCCAAGGCCCTAAACTGCGAAGAAAACCACGAGGAAGCATGCGACAGCTGCTCCGCCTGTCAAAAGACCGAGAGAATGGTGCATCCGGACGTGAAGGTGATTTTTCCCGTCCCCTCGGCCAGATCCAAGGAGAAGGACGAGGAAGAGATGGAGAGATACAGACGGTTGAAGAGAGAGGAGCCGTACGCCATAGTCAGATTTGACAGGAACGTGAATATTCCGGTGGAGCAGATTCGCACCTTGCAGAGGGAGATCTACCTGAAGCCATATGAGGCCAGGCGAAAGGTGGTCATCATAGCCGAGGCGGAGAAGATGCACCACTCATCGGCCAACTCGCTGCTGAAGACTCTGGAGGAGCCTCCTGCGAACGCGCATCTTATCCTGACCAGTAATGACGTGAACAAGCTTCTCCCCACGGTAATCTCTCGCTGTCAGCAGATAAGGTTCGGAAAGATATCAGCCGAGTCAATTCGGGAGAAGCTGGAGGAGGTGCATCAGGTCGAAAAAAAGAAGGCTTCCTATTATGCCAGCGTAGCCAACGGGAGCTACGGGCGCGCCTTGGACTATCTGCAGGGAGAGAAGGAGACGCTGCGAAAGGACGCGGTGCACCTGCTGGAGTCAGCGGTGAAGGGAAAGGCCAGCCCTATTCTTCTGGGGGTGAACGGCGTGTTGGAAAAGTGGGACAGAAATTCGATTCTGGAGATGCTCGAATTCATCTCTTCCCTCTTCAGAGATATATACGTGATTCAGGAAGGCGGGCGAGAGCTGATCAACTCGGATATGGCGTCGGATATGTTCAAACTATCGGAGAAGTTCGGCCGTTCAAATAAAATTGAGAGCGCTTTCCAGATGGTCGAACAGATCAGGTCTGATTGTCAGATCAGAAACGCCAGCCACAAGCTGGGGCTTTTGAGTTTCTGCTTCAGGATCAAAGAGTTGGCCCAAGCAGGAAGCGAGGCAGGCTGATGCAAACAAACAACTCAAGAGCAGAGAAAAGGGGGGGAGGGGCACGGGAAGTGAAGGAGCAGAAGATAGCCGATCTCTATCTGGTGGAATTCAAGGGATACCGAAAAGAGTATTTCACCAACCCCGACTGCCTGAGCATAAGGCCCGATGAGTTCGTTATCGTCCAGGCCGAGAGAGGGGAGGATATAGGGAAGGTGACCAAGAAGGTTTCGGGTCAGATGGTTCAGTCGGAGAAAAGACCCATGAGGATATTGCGCCTGGCCACCCGGGAGGATCTGGACAGACTAAGGGCCAACCGGGAGAAGGAGAGAGAACGTCTCAAAGAATGCGCGAGGATGGCCGCCGACAGAAACCTTCAAATGAAGCTGCTGGATGCTGAGCTTCAGTTCGATAACAACAAGATCACCTTCTTCTTCACCGCCGAAAAAAGGGTGGACTTCCGCGAACTGGTGAAGGAATTGGCCTCCACTTACAAGACTCGAATCGAGCTGAGACAGATCGGAGTGAGAGACGAGGCCAAAAGAATCGGTGGGTTCGGAGTATGCGGTCTTCCCCTCTGCTGTGCCAGCTTCATCCGAGAGTTCGAGCCCATATCCACCCAATTGGCCCGTGAACAGAATCTCTCGCTCAATCCGGCCAAGATCTCGGGAAACTGCGGTCGGCTGCTTTGTTGTCTCCGATACGAGAAGGAGGTGTATGAGAAAAGCGTGCCCCTCTACCCCAGAGTCGGAGAGAAAATCCAGACGGGCAAAGGTGAAGGCGTGGTGGAAAAGATCAACATCTTCAAAGAGTATATAGTGGTGAGGCATGAAGGTGGTGACGAGGAGAAGATCACCCTTACTCAGTTGAGGAAGAAAAGAAGAGAGGAGAACAAGCGATCAGCCAAGTCGGCGATACAAAAGCGATCGGCTTCTTGAATTTCGCCCGAATCACGGGATTGGCAGCATGGCAAGGAGTCGGACCAAGATAAGATGTGAAATTTACGGTATCAACTGTTGGATTAACAATTGAGTCGCAACTTCTTCGTAATAAAAAAGTTGGGCGGTGGCGATATTCGCAAACGATAGAAGAGCACGGATGAATCACCACCAACACTGAAGAATCGCAGCTTGCAAAGGCCAATCACCGAGGTCCAACCCGCTGCCTGGCAAGCTTACCCGGCGGGGTTTCCACAGCCTTGACAGAATGCGTGAGCTAACGGAGACATGTAATTGTAGAATAGTGATTTAGTCGGAAAGGGAGAGGTGAGAGCAGAGAAGTCGAAGAGACTCGACGTGAGTCAGAAGATAAGGAGGTAGAGTTGGCCGAAAGATTCATGGTTACCACACCCATCTATTACGTGAATGACAAACCGCACATCGGTCAAGCATACACCACCGTCGCCGCGGACGTGCTGGCTCGCTTTCATCGCGCCAATGGCGAAGAGACCTACTTTCTTACCGGTACGGACGAGCACGGCTCGAAAGTGGAGGAGACCGCAAACAAGCTCGGCACGAGCCCCCAGGAGCTGTGCGACCTGAACGTGGGGTACTTCAAGAAGACCTGGGGGAATCTGGACATAGCCTTCGATTATTTCGTGCGCACTACCGACCGGCGACATCACCGGGCGGTGGAGAAGCTTCTCTCTCTGCTTCATCAGGCCACCACCGACCAGGGTGAGAAGGCGATCTACCCGGGGGAGTATTCCGGCCTCTACTGCGTGGGATGCGAGAAGTTCATCACCGAGAAGGAGCTGGTCGACGGCCTCTGTCCTGACCATCTTCGCGAACCTAAAAGGGTCACGGAGAAGAATTACTTTTTCAGACTTTCGGCTTATCTGGACAAGGTGGAGGAGTTGATTCGGACTGACCGGCTGAAGATCTGTCCGGAGGAGAGAAAAAAGGAGACACTCGGGCTTTTGAAGCAAGGCTTGGACGACTTTTCCATTTCGCGGGAAAAGGTGGCCTGGGGTATTCCGCTTCCCTTTGATCCCAAGCAGAACGCTTACGTGTGGGTAGATGCCCTGCCCAACTACATCTCCGCTGTGGGTTACGGCGACGATGCCGAGCAGTTCGGCAAGTGGTGGAAAGAGGGAAGAGTAACCCATCTGATCGGCAAAGACATCCTCAAGTTTCACTGTGTATTCTGGCCGGCGATGCTTTTGGCTCTGGGAGAAAGCCCTCCGGATGAGATCTTCGTTCACGGATTCTTCACCGTCGACGGACAGAAGATGAGCAAGAGCCTGGGAAACATAGTGGATCCGGAATACCTGGTGGGGCGGTACGGCTCCGACGGTACCCGGTACCTGTTGCTGACCCAGTTTCCGTTCGGTCAGGATGGAGACATCCAGGTGGAGAGATTTGCCGAGAAGTACAATGCCGATTTGGCCAACGACCTGGGGAATCTGGTCAGCAGAATCCTCAAAATGGTCAAAAGCTACCATCAGGGCGAGATTCCCCGTGCCTCCGGCTACCAGAGCGCTGACGAAGAGTTGATAAGGCAAGCCACAGGGTGCGCCGATGTCGTCTGGCAGAACATACAGACGACGAATCTCAATCAGGCCATAGAGCAGATTATGGCGCTGGTCAGGAGCGCCAACAGGTACGTAGAAAATCAGGCTCCCTGGGCACTGGCCAGGAAGGACGAAAAGGAGAGGCTGGCAACGGTGCTCTATGTGGGCTGTGAGACCCTGAGGATCATCAGTGCGCTCTTCTACCCCGTGCTCCCGCAGAAGTGTCTGAGGATCAGAGAGCTGCTGGGTCTGTCCGGCGACGAGCGGCAGCCCAGTCTGGTTCGGGCCAAAGAGTGGGGGCTGCTCAGGGCCGGAGCCAAAATCGGCACGCCGGAATCCCTTTTCCCCAGATTGGAGAAAAAGGCCAAATCGAAAGAGGCCCGGCCGGTGATAAGCACGGCCGATACTCTTGAGGAAATATCGCTTGAGGAGTTCTCCAGAATCGATCTGAGGGTGGCAGAGGTGAAAGAGGCGGAACGGGTGGAAGGTGCCAGCAAGCTCCTGAAGCTCAAGATCGACTTAGGCTCTGAACAGAGGCAGATAGTGGCAGGAGTAGCCGAGCAGTATTCTCCGGAGGATCTGATCGGAAGAAGGATCGTGGTGGTGGCCAATCTGAAGCCGGCCAAGATCAGAGGTATACAGTCTAAGGGAATGCTTCTGGCAGCCAAGGATGGAAAGGTGTTGAGCCTGGTCTGTGCGGACAAAGATGTGAAAGGCGGTTCGACCGTAAGCTAGCCCCACAGCTTCTACAAGCCTGGAACGTTTGCATTCGCGCTCCAGACGATGCCATTCCCATCAGAGCGGTAGGTGCGGGCCTCAGGTTGCCCATCTTTGTTATGGACTAAAGACGGAGACTAAAGATTCATACAAGGAAACAAGAAAGCTTCTTCCTCATTTACTGAAGTTTCGGTGATAGACACACACGCCCACCTCAATCTCAAACAGTTCGACAAAGACAGATCCCGGATCATAGAGCATGCTTTCGCCAGCGGGGTGGAGAAGATCATCAACGTTGGGCTCGACCTGAGATCCAGTGAGGAATCGATCAGGCTGGCAGAGGAGCACGAACAGATATATGCCGCCGTGGGATTTCATCCTCATGATGCAAAAAATCTCACAGGCCAATCTCTGGACCGTATCGCCAGGGCCGCCGAGCACAAGAAGGTGGTGGCCATCGGCGAGATCGGCCTGGACTTTTACAGGAACCTCTCGCCTCCCGAAGACCAGATCGCGGCATTCGAGAAACAGATCGCCCTGGCCAAGAAGCTCGGGCTTCCCATCATAGTGCACGTACGCGAAGCCTGGGATGAGGCGCTCAAGGTCCTGGAGGAAAGCGGCGCCGCTGCCGTGGACGGGGTACTTCACTCGTTCTCAGGCAATGCGGCGCAAGCTCGGAGGGCATTGCAGATGGGATTCTGTCTGGGCTTCAATGGCACCCTGACCTATCCTGATTCCCGGGCCGCGCAGGTGGCTGGACAGGTGCCGCTGGAGGCAATTCTGGTGGAGACAGACTGTCCCTATCTGGCTCCTCTCCCGTTCAGAAAGAAGAGAAATCAGCCAGCCAACGTCAAACTGGTCGTCAAGAAGCTGGGCCAGATTTTCGCGCCCTTGACCTTTGAGGATATCGATAGGATAACCACGCTGAACGCCTGCCGTCTCTTTAAGCTTGAAAAGGCCTTCCGCCCCAAGATAGCCTATCCCATCCGTGATTCCCTCTACCTCAACATTACTAACCTGTGTTCCAATGCCTGCGTCTTCTGTGTCAGAAATAATACCTGCTTCGTCAAAGGCCACAATCTTCGCCTGGATCACGAACCAGACTATCAGGAGGTGATAGGCTCCCTCGGAGACTTGGCTAAATACCGGGAAGTGGTTTTCTGCGGCTACGGCGAGCCGACCATGCGTCTGGA
>CAYFQZ010000138.1:0-4910 GCA_964345305.1 uncultured Ignavibacteria bacterium
TACCTCTTTCCCCATCCGGCATGCCCAAATTCACTGCCCCGGAGGGCGCCGTCGGCTCGCTTGCTCACCCGGAGACTGAAGATGTTGGTTATATCTTCAGTACGCCGTTTTCCATGATCTTCTTATCGTCGATCCAGAGCGTGGGCTTCAAGAGAATGCCATCCAGGTGGCTCTGGACCGAAACGTTCCCTCCCATGGATTTGTTGTCTCCCAAACCCATGTGGACGGTTCCCATAACCTTTTCGTCCTCCAGAACGCTTCCCACTATTTGGGCTTTGTGGTTGGTGCCGATACCCAGCTCCGCGACGTTTCTGCCCGGCTGGCCGAAAGGCTCAATCATCGCCTCCAACTCCTCAGCCGACTTCCCGCCGGTGATCTGCGTGGCATAGCCATCCTTCACCATGATCCTGATGGGCTGCTTGACCTTTCCCACCATGGCTCCGTCCACCACAATGACCCCGCCTGCCGAGCCTTCCACCGGGGCCACATATGCTTCCCCGGCCGGCAGGTTGGAGAACTCACCTGGATTGTGCACCAAACCTGTATCCGCGTGACACTCTCTCCCCTGGATGGTCATGGTGATATCGGTTCCCGCAGGGGTGGTGACCCTGGCAGTCTGACCCGCGTTCACCAACTCAGCCAACCTGGTACTCCGTTCCGCGATTTCATTATAGTCCGCGTTGAGAGTCCTCACCGCGGTATCCTCCAGTATTCCGGGCAGAGTCACGCACCTGGCCCCGGCTTCGCATGCTTCTCTTCGAGCTCCGGTGTGAGACATGGACTTGCTGGTAGGGATTATGAGGACGTCGAAGTCTCTCATCAGCCTGGCCACCGCCTCCGGCGGCTCCTCGCCGTTGCTGGAGCGAGGCAAGATCTCCAGCAGCATGGCCTCGGTCCCAATCTCCCTTGCCGCCTCCCAGAAAGCATAACCGACCTTTCGTTCGGGCTCGTCGGTAATCACCAACACCGTCTCACCTTTTTTCACCGCCAGGCAGTTGTTCAGTGCCACCTGCGCTGCTTTGTACAACTTATCCATTTCTCCTCCTGATTTTGACAACCCTGGTTACCTCTGAACGGGAGCGCCTTCCATCCATAATAATCTTCATTTACAGGCAAATCCCGACTCAGCCGTTACGGATGAGGAAGGCCCCCATGCTCGACCTACGAAAACAAGCAGCGCTACTTGTTTGCTCCTTTGACTCGGGTGGACAGGTACAGCATCAGGGTGAGCGCGCCGAAGGCCACCAGAGAGACCCAGGGGCCGAATGCGCCGGTGAGCGAGACCTCCTCGTGACCCTCGTAGAATGCCCGGTAGCTGGTGGAGAACGCGATGATGAAAGCGATGATCACGCCCAGCAGGGCATCTCCGGCCACCAAACCCGAGCCGAACAGGATGCCTCTTTCCTCTCTTCTTTTGGCCAGATTCTCTCTCGATATCCTCCTGACCACCAGAGCTATCAGCCCTCCGGCCATTATGGGAGTGGAGAGATTAAGAGGGAGGTAAAGACCGATGGCAAAGGGAAGCGACGAGATGCCGACCAACTCGATGGCTGCCGCCAGCATGCACCCGACTATGATGGGAATCCAGGGCAGATTTCCGGTCATCACCCCCTGAACGATGACGGCCATCACGTTGGCCTGGGGAGCCAGAAGCGGTGAGGGATGCGTCGCGTCCCTTACGAATCCGAAGGCGTCGCTCAGCAGGAACACGGTGAAACCCATAGCCAGCGCGGGAAAGAAAAGGCCCACGAATTCCATGAGCTGCTGCTGCCTGGGAGTGGCGCCCAAAAGATAACCGGTCTTCAAATCCTGCGCGATATCGCCGGAGAGACAAACTGCTATGCAAACCACGGTCCCTATGGACATCACCGTGATCATCCCGGTGAAGCCGGAGACTCCAAAAGACAAGAGGATCACGCTGGTGACCAGAAGCGTGGCTATGGTCATCCCGGATACCGGCGATGAGGAGCTTCCCACTATACCTACGATTCTGGCAGCCACCACCACGAAGAAGAACCCGAAAATCACTACCAGTGCCGCACCCAGGAGGTGAAGCTCGGTACCCGGATATAACCATATGAGAAGGATCACCAGAAGCGCGCCGATGATCACGGTCTTCATGGGAAGTTCTCTTTGGGTTCTCAACCGGGATCTTGCCATCTCTTCGGCCGTCTTCGTTCCCAGAATCTGCTTGGCTCCCACCGCAAAAGAATGAAAGATGACCGGCAGCGATTTGACCAGACTGACGAACCCTCCCAGAGCCACCGCACCCACTCCCAGGTACTTTATATAAAAGCCTCGAATATCCGCCGGGCTCATCTCCGGGATAGGCATATCCCCCGGAGGTATCAATGTGTCAGGTATGTAGGTGCCGATGTAAGCGATCAGCGGCGCGATCCCCAAATACCCCAAAACTGCTCCACCCAGCATCAGTGCGGATATCCGCGGCCCGATGATGTACCCCACGCCCAGCAAAGCAGGGGTGGCGTCGATTCCGATGTTGGCGCCCTTGAAGAACCTGAGGTCGGCGTTGGGAGTCTCGGGCCAGAGTCTGAAGCCGCCCATTAGGATTTTGTACAAAGCTGACAGGCCCAATCCGGCGAATACCGTCTTGGCCTTACCCCCTCCTTCGTCACCTGCCTTGATGATCTCCGCGCAGGCGGTCCCCTCCGGAAACCTGAGCTTGCCGTGCTCGCGTTCGACCAGGTATCTCCTTAAGGGAATCATGAAGAGTATCCCCAACGCCCCGCCCAAAAGCGACAGAAAAATGATGTCCAGATTCGAGATACTGTGGAAGAAATTCGGGATGGTTTGATTCCAGATCAGAAATGCAGGAATGGTGAAGATCACGCCGGCCGCCAGAGACTCTCCTGTAGATCCGAGAGTCTGAACGATGTTGTTCTCCAGTACCGTCCCGCGCCTGAATAGGCCGCGCAGTATGGCCATGGATATGACCGCAGCGGGGATGGAGGCAGATACGGTCATTCCTACCTTGAGGCCGAGATAGGCGTTGGCCACGCCGAAAACGATGGAGAGGATCACCCCCAGAACAATCGCCTGCAAGGTGACTTCCGCCATCTTCTGAGTCGGCTTTACGTAGGGCTCGAACAGCTCACCCGATCTGGAGTCATTCGCTCTCTGATTCTCCAAGCTTCACCTCCTCGGGTTAAGGGGAGCTAACATCCCGCGGACCACAGAAGCGGAAAACATAAGAAGGCGACCTGTTCCTATGACCTTGCCACTACAGTGCTCGCAAACTTTCGCTAAAGCTAACATGTATAAATGGATGTGTCAAGAGAAATCTTGACGGCCGAACTGCTGCTTTGCGTCAGTCAACATTCTTCTTGTCTTATGCGGGCACGCTGATAGATTGAGGAGGACGAATCTGTTGATGGGAGGAGTTCTTCGACCAGTGTGGATCAGAATGTTACGTCCCTTCAGGTGGCTCATTTTTGTCTGCGCCCTCATGAATTCCGCGCCGGCATCTTCCGCAGAGAGAGTGGCTGCAGGCGGCGAAAATCTGGATCCGGCCGCGTTTGAGCATTTCGTGAACGGGGATCTGTACGAGCTGGCTCGCGACATGGATCGAGCCATTCAGGAATACGAGAAAGCAAAAGCTCTTCAGCCGGACGTCAACCAAATCAGACTTGCTCTGGCCCAAGCCTACCTCAAGGTGAGGCGGGTGGAACCGGCCAAAGCCGAGCTCCTCGGCATCGAGCCCAAGGATGCTTTAACCTACAATCTACTGGGGGAGTGTTATCGGGCCCTGGGCCAGACCGACAGTGCCATTACAGCATACTCCATCGCAGTAGAGCTGGACTCGACGGATGTGGCCTCACTGTGGCGACTGGCAGAAGCCTGGCAGGTCAAGCAGGACTTGGCCAAGGTGATCTTCTACATGAGAAAGCTAGCTTCCCTGCGGTCTTTGTCGGTTCCGGTCCACCTGCAATTAGCCTCGCTGCTCTTCCACCAAAAGAATTATGATGAGGCCATCACAGAGTACAAGAAGGTGCTTGAGATCAGACCTCACCACGCCAAAGCTCTGAATGGTCTAGGCCAGAGCTATGAGGCCATGGGGGACCTAGATGGCGCCATCGAGACCTACCAGACGCTTCTGGACCTGGAGCCTGGCGATCAACAATTGAGGAATCGATTAATCTCGCTGTATTACGAAGCCGGAAGAACGGAAGAGGCGGTGAGGGAGGCGGAGAACCTCTCCATCTTCTCGCCCACCAATCTGAACGCCCGGAAGAAACTCGGCCTTCTTTACATAGTGCAGGGCGATTTCGACCGGGCCGAGAGTCTCTTCGTCTCCTATCTGCAGGAAAACCCCGACGACGCCGAGGCCCACTTTCACCTGGGCAAAATAGCGCTGGAGAAACAGGATATGGAAAGGGCCAAGTCCGAATTCCAGACGGCCGTCTCCATGGAGGACTCGGTGCCGGACGGATGGATTAATCTGGCCTGGGTCTACCTGCAGCAGGACAGCATCCAGAAAGCTGGGGAGGTCTACAGAACGGGAATCGACAAAGTCCGTGACAAGGTTGCACTTCAGCTACGCCTGGGATCAATCTATGCTGAACAGGGGCAATATGACTCCGCCGTTGTGGTTCTGACGAAAGCTTCGGACAAGATGCCGCACGATATCCGGATACTCTTTGCGCTGGGATCCACCTATGAGCAGAGCGGCGATTTTGACCGTGCCGTAGCCGCGTTCGAAAGGCTTCTCAGGATCAATCCCGAGCACGCCGCCTCGCTCAACTACCTTGGATACATGCTGGCGGATAAAGGGATCAGGCTGGAGGAATCTCTGGAGATGATCGTCAAGGCCCTGGAGCATGAGCCGGAAAACGGGGCTTACCTGGACAGCTACGGCTGGGTCCTTTTTCGGTTGGGCCGGATGGAGGAAG
>CAYFQZ010000139.1:0-3630 GCA_964345305.1 uncultured Ignavibacteria bacterium
AGACATCAGCTGGTCCGGATGAAGCAGCTGGGTGCGAAGCTTCCTGAAGTAGGAGCGGCTTGCACGGCGCTGTCAAACTACAATCCGCTGAATAGCAGGACCGATTTCGCAGCGAGCACCGTCCGGATCGTAGAGGGCAACAGGTTTTCAAGCCTAAGCTATTTCACTATTAGCTCGATGACAGGCATCAAGTGCTCCATATCCTTCTTGCTTCTTGTCGCCCTAGTCGCCCTTTCGGACCTTAAACTTAGAATCCAGCTTCTTCATCTTCTCAACGATTCCGCCGTATTCCAGTTCTTTGTAAGGAAGCATGGCAGCACCGGAAAAACCCTGCCTTCTGATCTCCAGCGCCTTCTGCGAGACGTGATCCCGGACCCAGTCCCAGAAAGGCTGGTCGAAAGCATCAGCCGGCTCGGTAAGCTTTCCGTCTTTCATGGAAAAGGCCTGCGCCGAGACCACCGGCGGACCATCGAAGAAAGATATGGATGAATTGGCCTTGACCGGCATCAGCGGGCCGGTGTGACTCCCCCTCATGAACCCAGCTACGTAGTGACCGAGCGAGAAGGGCGCCAAGACCTCGCCGGTGGCCGGAAACGTTCCCTGAACCCTCACCACTGCGATGGGATCATCCTTGCCCGTATATTTCCCGGCGATATTGTGCAGGCGTGTGGTGGAGACCGAAGCTGCTATCTCGCCCGTGGTGTTGGAGTATATGTGCTCTATTACGAACCTCTGATTGTCTCGAAGAAGTGCCGCTATGTCATACAGGTCTTGAGGTGCCGACAGCTCGACTACCTTGTCCCCTTCGGTATGTTCCACGTCCATGATCACGAATTTGAATCCTTGGTCCATCTTGGGGGAAAGTATCAATCCCGCGCAGTACATGGGATCGGTGAAGGCCAGATAAAGGGGCAGACTGTAGGCTCCGGGATCCGTCTTGTCTGCCGCAAAGAGGAGAAAGCACTCGTTGGGCCGCTCCTCGATCTCCATCTCTGCCACTGCCGGACCCATTCCCTTTACGTTACCTGAGAAGGCGTCCTTCAATAGATCCTGGCCTGCCCCGTAAAGGCCCTGTTCCTTCGCCACCCTGGTGCCCTCCAGGAACGCATCCCACGCCAGCTTGTGAATGGTGTCATTCAATACGCCTTTCTGGTGAGTCATCAAAATGGCAACGTCATCACCGGTGCTCGAGACATAATGGTCGATGACCTGGCCCTTCTTGACCCCGGTCTCGTAAACGAAATTGGCCACCGAGTCTTTGAGCTTCTGGCTTGGCCTTATATGCCCCCCGATGCTCCCCACGTCAGCCTTTATAACACTTATGGTCAGCTTCACTCTTTATCCTCCTTGTCGTACGGTAATGGGTCTCCGGTATCGCCAGACCGAACGGCTCGATCTGACTGGCGCAACCATTCCAATTTACGCAATAAACCCGGAAAGTCAAAGACTTCCTGCGGTCGTTGTGAGAGAGGGAACCGAGAATTGACTCCGGCAGGACGGGGGAATGCAAATTGCATTTGGACTGTCTGCTTGCCGGAGAGCGTCCGGCCATGTGTGGACCTGCTCGATTTGCGTTCATTTAGACGCCGGGCTAACCAGATTTCCTTTCCCGGCCCCTTGCCGCGGTGCCTTTACCGTTGCCGCCGCAGCATCCTGTCGAGTTTTACCCTCTCACCCCGCTCCCCCAAGGAAGCGCTTGCCGCCCCAATTCAAAAATACCCCGACTTTGCCAAGCACGCCGGGGTATTCTCTTCAACGTCTTCTTTGGCTTCCCTACATTCCTGCGGAGAATGTGACTATGACTACCACGTTCTTAAACTCCATGCCCAACGGCTCCGGAACGATGGCATAGCCGGTGAAAGCTCCGATTTTCACCAGGTCTCTCAGAGCTTCGAAATTCTGAAGAAGGTCATAGTAATCGGCCATCATGAACTGGAGGCTGTCTTCCCCGGGGATGGTGAATCCATCCAGGATCAAGGCAGCTGAACTGACCACCGCAGCACTGTCGCTCAAAGCGTCGTCAGACGAAACGTAAACCTGTCCGTTAGCGGGAGTGGGAAGCGGATTCACCACTTTAAAGGTGATCGAGATATCCTCGATATTGTCCAGATCATCATGATGATCCTTCCAGATTTCCTCCTGGGTTATGTCCACGGTAAATCTGTAGAAATCTTCAGTGGTATGAATGTCCTCATCGTCTGCAACATATATTATCACCCAGGTGCCCGAGAAAAGCCAGCAGCCGCCGGCCAAGGTCAGAAGCAAAAGGGGCAAAAGCCAAAGATACTTTCTTCTGCTTTTTGCAGTACTCATGTTCCAGGCTCCTTTCCCCGCTAAATCGGACCAAAGTGATAGTTCAGGCCTGCGGAGAGTTCCAGATTGTTCCTTCCGCCGCCGCCTTCCAGGCTTATGGAATGGATCCTGGCTCTCACCTCGATGCCGAAGACATCGGCGGGCAGAAACTCGATTCCAGTGCCCAAAGAGATCCCCATCCGGGTCTGATCGGGGAGACCGTCTCGCTTGAAGGTATTGGAGTTGACTCCAAAAAGACCGTAAAAGCGAGCCTGTGAGAATCCGGAGAAGGTTCCGATGACTGCGTCCACGCCGAAGGAGGTGACGTCGCCGCCGCTTCTGGTCATGGTCAGCCCCCCGACATCGTGATCCTTATCCCCGTATTTGGAGAAGACGAAGTTGGGTTCAATTCCCAAGAACGGCAAAAGTATGATACTACCCTTGACACCGAAAAGCGTGCCGTTGCTCACGTCTTCCTGCCCAATAGGGATGTTCAGCCCGGCAAAGCCGCCTACACTGAATTTACCAGTAGCAGATGCAGTAGACGTGCCCAGCAGGAACACCGTCAGCATGCTCAGGCAGAGTATCTTCCTCATAACCATTTCCTTTCAGAATGTTTGTTTCCTGTACTCGAAATGGGTAACACCAACACATCGATTAGCGGAATTCCGCTTTTCCTCCTTTCCTTGTGTTCTTGCCTGACCATCACTTGGGCACAAAAATATCGGCTCCCACAGCCCTTGTCAAGCGAAAAATCCCACTGATTCAAGCTCAGGACCTTTCAGGCTTTCAGAATTCACCAACATGGTTGATGCGCCCGAGGCAATCCAAAAGCCCAGGTGAAAGATCAGGGAAAAACTGTTCAGTCGAGCCGTACTCTCGCGCACGGATATTCGGCTTTTCGCAGATGCGCTCCGGATGACACCGACGGTTCCTGAGGGCGTAGCGGAGTGCCGCCAACACCAGAGCTGCTGCCGCGGATCCAGGATCTTCCTTGCTGCGGAGAGTTTTTCCTTTGCCAGATGCAGAGAGGGTGGTATATTCGGGATGATCGATTTCAGACGATGAGTTCTCTTGAGATGTCGATCCGAATCCAGCATATAGAAGCTCGATGCCGGCTCTGGCCTGTTTGTGCCTGCCTCATGTGGACGGTCGCTGCCATTTTTGTGGCTCCGACCTCTGTTTCCGGTTGGGAGAAGATCGATTCTGACAGAACCCCCGTTCAGGAAGCGTTTCCGTACTGGGATGCGGTGATAATCAGAGACCAGGCCATCATGGAAATCGAGTCAGACGGGGAAGCTCTCTTTACGCATCACCGGATAATGAAGATATTCTCTG
>CAYFQZ010000140.1:0-6157 GCA_964345305.1 uncultured Ignavibacteria bacterium
TACTTGACCGCTCTGTTTCACACCCACCCCGTCGTACGGTATGGGCCAGCAGTTGCCGTCAACAAAATAAGCAGCGAAGTGATACACGTCCCCCATATTTATGCCCGGGAAACCGTCCACGTCAGCATCAATGGGATTTGGCGGCGGCGTACCATCCGAAAACAGGTACCGGATAAGGTAGGTAAGGTCAGAAAGAGTCCACGCGCGTCCGTCGCCGTCAATGTCACCCGGGTCAGCCACTGCCATTGGGACGAGAGGACTGCCATAGAGGAAAAGCAGAGCCACACACAGGGTCCAGAAAACTATCAGCTTTTTCATTTTCTCATCTCCTTGCACTGTTCACTGCTCGTGACAGGGCCAACTGGCTCACAGGCCGCACGGGGGCGGACCGCCCTTGTAGAGGTAATTCATGGCATAGACAACGTCCGCCAGATTAATCTCCCCATCACAATTGAGGTCACCATTCAAGGACAAAGACAGCTTCGGGGTCAGAATCCTTTCATAGTCAGGGACACCTTGGGCACACGCCGAGCTGATAAGCGTGAACGAGTGCGAAGGCGGTATCTCTGTGGGAGATATGGTGAGAGGCTCGCCGTCGAGCACTTTGGTGAAATAGAGAGTTGCAACAGGCCCGGTGGTTCCAGGAGACATCTCGCTTCCTTCTCCACTAAGGACAAAAAGCACCGTCTTTTGCTCGTTATCGATGTAGAAATTCTGGCTCCAGTCTGACGGAATTATGCTTCCCTCGAAACTTACCGAGTCCAGGACTACCTCCACTTGGTCAGGGCGGCTGGCGTAACTTAACGGTATTACCATCGCCACTACTCCGGGGCCGCCGTTTTCGACAATCCTCAGATGGACGGTATCCGATGCACCGCTTTCCATTGAAGAGATCACGTCCGAGACAAATCTTATCTGACTCTTCCCCCTCACTCCAACGCCGGCATAAGGGATAGGCCAGCACGAGCCAGAAACAAAATGGTCAGCTAATTGGAGCACGTCTCCGATGTTGATTCCCGGGAAACCATCTACGTCCGCATCGATTGGATTCGGCGGAGCCGGGCCGTCGTCGAACAGGTAGGCTACCAGGTAGATCAGATCCTGCGAGGTCCAGGCATTTCCGTCTCCGTCGATATCGCCCAGGATCGCCGATGCCGGCGGTGCCAAAACGCCCCCCCAAAGAAAGCCGAATACCCCGCAGAAGATCAGAACAGCGTGGATTTTCCTCATCTTCTCCTCTCCTTCCCTCAAGAATCTTGATTGCCTGGATCTGGTTTCAAACCCGTCCCTCCTCTGGAGTGACAACCGTTCACGGAACCTCCTTTGTTCTTCTCCACCGACGTTTTGTCTGGTTATGTCGAAAACAGCCAACAGGTAGAACTACTACTGGTTCCTCGATTGATTCGGACCCACTGAGAACTCTCGGCTCGTGCTGAGAACAGCTGATAGATCAATTGCGTTGCCGATGCTACTATTGGATCGTCTATATGGTTACACCAATAACATACCAAGAACCTGGGTCTTGTCAAGCAGAAAATTTCTGATTTCAGTCGCGAGGTGGTGCTGTTGCGTAAAGGATGGGGCCGATCCCTGCGGGATCGGCCCGATTTCGGTCAACCGAAGTTACTACGGGGTATGCAGCGGTTCATAGCCCCGCCTTCTCTGGCAGGGCTGCGATCACTCTAAAGCCCGCAAGGCGGCGGCCCGCCCTTGAAAAGGTAGTTCAGGGTGTAAACCGCGTCGCCAAGATCTATTATCCCGTCGCAGTTGACATCACCGTTCAATGCCAGGGACACCATCGGTGTGAATATTCTTTCTGAAGGTGACGTCCCGTCAGCACAGTAGTCACTCATCAGGGTAAAGGAATGGGACGGCGGCACCTCGGTAGTCGAAATAGCAAGGGCGTCGCCATCCACTACCTTGGTGAAATAGAGCGTAGCCACCAACCCCGTGGTTCCAGCCGCAATGGGGGTATCGTACGGACCGTCAGCATAGGGGTAAAGAAGCACGGTCTTGTTGACGTTATCGACTTGATAGTAGGCCACCCAGTCTGGTGGAATGATGCTTCCGTCAAAGCTTACATTATCCAGGGTGACCTGAACCTCATTGAGCTGGCTGGCGAAGCTCAAAGGAATCACCATGCCGGTCAGGTCGGGACCGCCGTTGGAGATTATCTTAATGAGGGTGGTATCTCCCACGTTGCCGAGTGTGTCCATGGGGAAGATTAGATCCGAGGAAAACCTGATATCGCTACCGACTCTAACTGAAGCCCCGGTGTAAGGCAGAAGGTTACAGCCGATGAATAGATGACCGATCAGCTGGAGGACATCGCCCATGTTAATACCGGGTGAGCCGTCCACATCGGCGTCAATGGGGTTCGGCGGAGCGGGGCCATTTACAAATAGATAGTTCACCAGGTAGACCACGTCGTCTGTCCATATACTCCCGTCGTTATTGACGTCGCCTGGAATAGCCCCTGCCTGCGCGGCAAGGAAGCCAACGAAAAGCCCGAAACAGACTGAAAGGATAGCAGTCTTTTTCATTTTCTTACCTCCTTGATTTGGAAGGGTTCCAGACAAGGACCAACTTCATAAGAAAACCGCTCAAGGTACAAAACTCGCCATACATCCTCCTTTGTCAAAATGTCGAGTCTGCTTTGCTGAAACAGTCCGATCCGGCCCACTGATGCATTCCTTTCGGCTGGAAACCTTTATTGATCCGAAGCGCAGACAACCCCTTTGCGCTTCCCCAACGTGCACGCAGCGACCGGCTCCCGCAGCGGATCACCGCGGAGAGTATCCGGCCTCAGCAAGAAATCGACGTTGAAAGAGAATCCCTTCTTCTCTTTCAATTATAATACCTAATCCTCGTTTTGTCAACACGGATCAGCACCTGACTTGTCGCGGAGCAGAGTAGTGCGTCTGTGGGGATGGGATGGACAGATACAACCGTTTCGGCCATTACTGTTGACTGAACGCAGGAGTTGTTTCGGCGTGGGAAGATTGTTGGCCGCACCGCATGCGGCGAAGAGCAGATGACGCCTACTTCCGATAAACCAAGTTGCCGCCCACCACCGTGCAGAAGGCTTGGCCCTGAAGCTTTCTTCCCCCAAAAGGGGAATTCTTGGATTTGCTCTGGAACTTGGATGGGTCCACGGTCCAGGACGCTTTCGGATCTATGATGGTGATATCCGCTCTGTTGCCTTCCTTCAGCCTTCCGGCCTGAAGTCTGAGAATTCTAGCTGGATTTGAGGTCAGCTTGGCTACAGCTTGCGGCCAGGACAGAACTTTCTTGTTGATCAGCTCGGTAACAACCAGCCCCAAGGCGGTCTCCAGTCCCACCAAGCCGGGAGGGGCGAAGTCGAACTCCACCTCTTTTTCCTCAATCGAATGGGGCGCGTGATCGGTGGCGATGCAATCGATGGTGCCGTCCCTGAGACCCTTTTTGATGGCCTCCACGTCGGTTTGCGTTCTCAACGGAGGGTTGACTTTGGCATTGGTGTCGAAGGTTCTTATCACGTCGTGCGTCAGAGTGAAATGGTGAGGGGTGGCTTCGCAGGTCACGCGCATACCGCTCTTTTTCGCCTGCCGAATCAGCTCCACCGACCCCTCGGTTGACACATGCGCGATATGAAGTCTTGCCCTGGTGAACCCGGCCAATTTCAGATCGCGGGCTACCATTATCTCCTCGGCAATAGAGGGAGTGCCGCTCATGCCCAGTTGGGTCGAGATAAAGCCCTCGTGCATCACTCCTCGGGCCGAGAGGTTGGGTTCCTCACAGTGGGATACCACCGGCAGATCGAACATGCGGCTGTACTCCATGGCGTTTCTCATAACCTGAGAATTGACCACCGGAAGGCCGTCGTCGGATATCGCCACCACACCGGCCTCAACCAGATCGTTTATCTCGGTCAGTTCCTCGCCCTTTTGTCCCTTGGTTATGCAACCTATGCAGTGGATATTGCATTTGGCATCCTTGGCCCTCTGGTATATGAACTTCACCGTCTCCTGGCTGTCTATGGGGGGTTGGGTGTTGGGCATGCAGCAAATGGAAGTGAATCCTCCGGCCACTGCCGCGCACGAACCCGTGAATACCGTTTCCTCATCCTCTCTGCCGGGTTCTCTCAGGTGAGTGTGCATATCTATCAAGCCAGGTATCACAATCATACCTCGGGCATCAGTAGTCTCCGTCGCTTTGAACTTGCGCTTGCCCTTCTCGATTCTTCTTATCAAGCCATCCCGGACGTATATATCAGCGACCCGATCCATCCTGGATTCGGGATCGATCACCCTTCCGCCAGTGATGGCAAGGTCGAAATCCTCAGCAGATCGTCTTTTTCTGGATTTATTCAACTTTTCCCTTTCCTCCGCTCAGAAGGTAAAGTACCGCCATTCTGACCGCAACGCCATTGGTCACTTGATCGAGGATGACCGAATGAGGACCATCCGCCACCTCCGGCGTGATCTCCACCCCTCGGTTTATGGGGCCCGGATGCATGATGGTAAAGTCCTCGCTCAGTCCTTTCAGTCGCTCTTTGGTGATTCCGAACCTGTTGGTGTATTCCCGCAGAGATGGCAGGAGCCCACCCTTCTGTCTTTCCAGCTGAATTCGCAACACCATGACCACATCCGCACCCTCGAGAGCCCTGTCCAGATCGGAGTACACCTTCACACCCATCTTTTCGACCTCTACCGGGAGAAGTGTGGTGGGGCCACACACTGCAACCTCCGCCCCCATGGTGGTGAGCCCCCATATGTTCGACCTGGCCACCCTGCTGAACTTTATGTCACCCACTATTACCACCTTCAAGCCTTTGATCTTGCCGTATTTCTCGCGAATGGTGAGCATGTCCAGAAGAGCCTGTGTGGGATGCTCGTGCGCGCCGTCTCCGGCATTGATTATGGAGGAAGAGAGGCACTGGGTAAGGAAGTAGGGCACTCCGGATGCTTGGTGCCGTACCACCACCATGTCCGTCTTCATGGCTTCTATGTTCCGCACCGTGTCTTTGAGAGTCTCCCCCTTGCGGGCGCTGGAGGTGGATGCCGAGAAGCTCACCACCTCGGCGGAAAGACGCTTCTCCGCCAGCTCGAAGGAGATGCGCGTGCGGGTGGAAGGTTCGTAAAACAGATTGACCACAGTGACACCCCTCAGCGTAGGAACCACTCTTATCGGTCGAGACAGGATCTCCTTGAATCGCTCCGCGGTATTAAGGATCAGAGTTATTTCCCCCCTCCTCATCCCCTCCAGGCCCAAGAGATGCCTGCTTTTCAGCTTCATTCCTCCTCCGCTCTGCTTAACGGTTCAGCGCTCACCGCTTGATGACCGACACGCTGTCCTCGTCGTCCACCTCTTTAATCTTTACCTGCACTCTATCCTCTTTAGCTGTGGGAATGTTTTTGCCCACGTAGTCTGCCCTTATGGGAAGCTCCCTGTGCCCCCGGTCCACCAGGACCGCAAGCTGTATGCTTTTAGGGCGCCCGAAGTCTATGATCTGATCCAAAGCGGCCCTTACGGTCCTGCCGGTGAACAGCACGTCGTCCACCAGGATGATCACTTTGTCCTTCACGTCAAACATGATCTCGGTCTTGTGAACCACCGGCTGTTCCAGTTTGGTCTGCACGTCATCCCGATACAGGGTTATGTCCATCAGTCCCACCGGGACTTTAACCTGTTCGATCTTCTCAATCAGCTCGGCGACTCTTTCCGCCAGGTACGCCCCGCGGTTCTGTATTCCGATGACCGCCATGTTCTCCGCACCCCTGTTCTTCTCCAGCATCTCATGCGAGATGCGGATCAAAGCTCTTTCAACAGCCTTGGCGTCCATTATCAAGGTGCTCTTTGGTTTTCTGGGCAATTGACTTCTCCTTCGTTCAGCGGAAGGCAAAAAAATACCCTCCGTCTGAAATCATGAGGGAGGGTCGATATTCTCAACTCGCGCTACTTTCATCTTACCTTTTCTAGTTTCGCGGAACTAGATTAAAAGGTCTCGGCTTCGTCCCTAATCTATCAGCGGATTCGAAATTGTCAAGTCTTTTTTGAAGGATTTTTGTTCGGATGTCACCGGCAGGGGAGAGTGGGTGCCGCGTGCGGGGCATCTGGAGGGGAGCGGGGGCGCAAGGAAGACGATTTTGTGCCGTCGCCGACTGGAGAATGAAAG
>CAYFQZ010000141.1:0-3765 GCA_964345305.1 uncultured Ignavibacteria bacterium
GACTATCCGACACTTATCATGTGTCCGAAACACCCCGTCTGTGGCGGGGGATTTCGGACCGACACAAGCTAAATAAGGGTTCGCCAGAGGACATCGTATCCGCTCCATCCGCTTAATCCGTTCACAGAGAATGTCCCGGTCCGATGACCAGACGCCCAGGCGGGGGCGTCTGCCGTCCCGTCCGGGAATCGGACCCTTACACGTGTGGGTGTGTAGGGGTCGCATTTATGCGACCCGTTGCCACTCTTGTGGTTTGCATCATAGCTATACAAAGAGAACATGCGGAGCCAGACAGGTCCGCGGCCCGGAAAATCTGAATGGACAACAAAAAAGGTGGATGCTATCGAAAGCATCCACCTTTTTCTTACATCAACTGCTGTCGGGCGACCTACGGTAGCCCGACGTAGGCTAGTAAGCCTACTCAGTAGCCCAAACCGGGTTGCAGCAGTTGGGATCTGGCGGCGGACCACCTTTGAACAGGTAGTTCAGAATGTAGATTGCATCACCGACCACCACCAGGTCATCGTTGTTGACGTCTCCAACACACATGTACGGAATCGGCGGCGGGCCACTCTTGAACAGGTAGTTGAGCAGCCAGATCGCGTCGGAGAGGTCCACGATGCCGTCATTGTTGGCATCACCGCAGAGCACTGATGGCCCTGTGCTGGTGATCACAAACGCCAGGTCAAGCGTCATTCCAGTGTTCGGGTCCTCGAGTGGATACCAGTCATAAACAGGCGGCGTCCACAGGGAAATCACCGCGTCATCCTCGAAGTGAGGACTGGCTGACGTCTTCCAGCCCCACAGTGGCGGCTCAGGGTATCCCATATATCCCGGAGGACCGATGTCGGCCATGACGTTCAGCCAGTAAATGGTTCCACTATCCTGGACGAACGGCTCTGGGAGGGTCGTCATGTCGTACCGGTAGTACCTCTGATGATTGGGATGCTGCCACCAGTAGTAATAAGGATCGAACCATCCCTGCGGATTGGGCTCTTCCGCAACTATTTCGTAGTCTGTGACGTACGCTGACCACAGCTCTTCACCCGGCATGCTCCAAGGAGCCGGAGGTGAGGGGATGTTGTCGTGGATGGACAACCAGAACCCGAGAATGGGCGCTTCTACGTCATATAACCACGAACCCCAGATGTGGATGTCCGTGATCGGCCCTGACTCCATACACATGAAGTCGTCCGCTAGTACTAACCCCGGATGAGTTGTGTGGCCCTGGGTGGCGACAATGTCCCAGCCTTGCGGATCAGGCAACTGCGGGTAGTGCATCTTGTGATCAGGCCACGGTTCTTCGCCCGGTGTAACATGGACCCATGCCATGTCCTCGTCATTTACATATTGACCAGTTGACTCACAGAAGCCGTTAGCCCCTACATAGTTTGTATCGACGTGACAAACCGGTCCAACCGCATGAAAAGTGACCGTGATCTCAATGGTGCTACAAGGTGGTATTGGGCCATTGAAATACCACTCTAAGCACACACCACCAGGATACGGCTCTATCAAATCCGGAGGAGGGGAAGCAGACTGGTAGTCTAAGCTCGAGTCCATACAGTCGGAGACCAATATGTCAGTCAAATCACAGCACTCTCCATCATTATGCACACGGATGCGGAAGTCCCCATATGTGCATGAGTCTATGTCTGTGGAGTCGACCCAGTCTTGGTTTGCCTCATCCCACACTTTCTTCTCCGCATCGATGCTCGGTGTACACTCTGGTCCGGTGATCACAAACGCCATATCCATGGAGGTCTCCACGCATTCGTGCTGGATCCAACCGTTGATTATGACGTCCATCGCTCTGAAGTCGATGGAAACCCATTCCGGGTTGAAGGGAAGAGTGAACGGAATCGTGTTGGGGCCCGGATTGACCGGAAACACCTGACGCCCTATATAGAGATCTTCGTTTCCATCCGACGGGAGAGGCGGCCTGCCCATCTCCAGCTCATCCCACTCTGGGGTCGACCAGTTAACAGCAAACTCAGCCCAGGCAGTAGGCCCAGCTTCCTCGATGTAGAAATCCAGGAAGATCTCTTTTGGATGATCGTAGGTGAAGGGGTTGTCGTAGAACCACATGTTCCACCAGGAATACTGCTCGTAGAAATACCATCCCTGTCCGTAGTAATTGGTTGACCCCATGTCGTCGGGGTGCCCCGCCGAGTTGAAATACACATCGAACCAGTTCTGTCGCGGAGGCTCCACCAGCGGGAACCAGGGGCCCGTATTAGGGTCGTCGTCCGTATACACCGCATCATCCATAAAGTGATCCCGCGAGTTCTTCCAGCCCCAGGCGTATGGAGGAGGGATGCTGCCGGGCGCCGTCGTGATGTTCAACCAGTAGATGGAGTCCTGATACTGGTAGAATGGCTCTGGCGTCGGAACGGCTTGATCAAAGAAGAAGTCGTAGCGCCAGTAGGCGGCATGGTTGTTGGGGAGGACCATCCCGGTGTTTGGGTCAAACCAGGCTTCCAGGGTGGGCGGATCGAACGGTATCCCCTCGATTTCTCCATCCCACCACCATATCATCTCGCCCGGCCTGCTCCAGGGAGTATCAGGGTCCGCCGGGACATTCCGGTGAATGCTGAGACCGAACCATGGCATGGGAGTGTAGAAGTCGTCGGTATAAGGATTGCCGTCAACGTCCTTCCAGGAGCCCCAGAAGTGGATATCCTCGATCGGGCCGGTTTGTGAGCACTTCCAGTCGTCGGCCAGAACTTTGGGGAAGATGGCGTTCACGTCCCAGCCGATCAAATCCGGCAGCTGCGGGAAATGCATCTTGTGATTGGGCCATTCTTCTTCCTGGCCCTCGCAAATCAGGCGGCCGAAGTAGCAAGGTTCGTTATAAGTATAGAAATAGCCTTGGCTTGGCCATTCACCGTGCCATTCGAGGGTCCCCATGTCGTAACACATGAAGAAGGCTCCGAGCGAGTCGGGTGGCATGGTCAGGTCCAAATGCTCATCTAGTGTCCCATAGGGGATCATCACCTCGTAGTCGACTACCCCGGTGGGTCCGATGCCGATCCCGAAACATGGCGGGGACCAGTTGTAATAGCCACCGTAATTATCCCCAGTACATGCATAAGTAGGCGGAAAGCTACAGTCGAAGTCCTGGATCCAACGCCACTGCACCGAGTTCCCTGTCGCTTCGTATATCAGCCAGCTGTTGCCCTCATTGGTGGCGGACGCAGGCCAGCATCCGTCATAGTTGTCATCGAAGTAGAGACCACACTGATCGTAGTCATCCAGCGTTTGGTCGGCATGGTCTCTAATGGCGAAGTAGATACCGTTATCATCTTGTTTCAACCAGAGATAGACTGTGCCCCGAGGATCTGCGATACCGTCCTCCTGACCTGTAGTATCGGAGATGTCATACACATAGGCATCCGCCCACTCCGCGGCGTCGATGTAGCCGTCGCACGTGGGGACTGTCGTTAACCAGGCGACAAGCATCTGGCTTCCAGCGGGATTGTGAATGGGCTCAGTCTCGGTGGATGGTCTCTCAACGACCTTGGATGCTGCAGGCGGAAGAATAGCGGAACCCCTGGTATTGGCATTATTCATGCTCTGAGGTCCAATCGTCGATCTCGGTTCCTGCCCATCGGTTGCATAGGCCGTCAAGGCTGCAAATGACACCATTAGTACCGCCACTGTGGCAACAATTAGCAGCTTTTCAAAACACCAACCTTCTCTTGTTTTCATTTTTTTCTGCCCTCCCGGCGTGAGAGTATTCAATTATCGTTTGGCCTTGTGGAT
>CAYFQZ010000142.1:0-4362 GCA_964345305.1 uncultured Ignavibacteria bacterium
CTCCGGGTTTTAAGAATCCAAACCCTTTGAGTATCTTCAACAGCGGTAGAACGAAGTCCCTCTTCCAGCCGAACTCCGAGCGGATTCGGGAGATCAGAGCCTCAAGGTCTCTCGGCTGTGGCTTCGGGCCCTTCCGGTACAGGAACCCGGCTAACTCTATCAGGGCACGGTACCTGCCAGACAGCCTTTTCTTGGATAGAAGCCTTTCCAGCAGATCTGCCGCAAAGCAGGCGGAAAAGGCGCCCACGTTCTTATCCTTGCATTCCACGAACAGATCGAATCTGTAACTGGGCTGTTTGTATCCACAGGTTACGCCGCTGCAGGAATCCATCCCGGTTATCTTTGACTGAAGATCGATGATCACGTGTTCCATCATATGGGCGATTGCCGTTATCTTGTCTGACACCTGGGAATAGAGGGTTTTTCGGCCGAGTCTGAGATCCTCAAAAAGATGTTCACCGCACTGATGTCTATCCAGAGACGGCAGAAGCCTCTGGAGTTTCACAAAGACGGCAGTGAGGTCCTCCTCCGCTTCCCGGGCCCCGGGAGCGCAGATATCCAGAACTATCTTTATTTTCCTGCTGCCGGGCTTAAACCTCTGGTTCAGGCCGGATATTTCTGCAAATTCGCCGTAAGAAATCTCTTTTATTTCTAAAATGTCGCTCAAAGGAAAGCCGTTTATGCCGGGTTGTTGTGCTTCACCAGGTTCGCGTTAATGTTGTCGGCAGGAGTAGAAGGTTTCTTAATCCTGCCTTGAAAAAATCTCCCATTCGCGACGGGGATCGCTTATACGAGGGATTCCAGCCTACAACAACGCCGGATGGTGCCGGATTCCCCGCTGGTGTCACAGCCTCAAGACTACCGGTTGGGTACGGAGGGCAAGTATCCCAAGAACGGGAAATGACTTTGCCTGTCGGTCAGGAATGGAACAATGTTGGATGACGCGTCGAACCAGAAAATCCTGAATTTTTCTGTTGACTTTGGGGCGGGGATTTTCTAAATTTCGGTCTTGTGACAAAAATAACAAGCTTCCGCTCAACGCCAAAACAGACAGCAACTTAGCTTGGGACAGCCAACCGATAACCTTGTTCAAGGAGCAACCGCCATGAACGGAAAGACCGGAAAGGGCTCAGCTTACGGCTGGCTTTTCCAGAGGATCACCGGCGTCTTCCTGGCCTTCTTTCTGATCCTCCACACTCAGGCGCTCCACTTCACCAAAGACTGGAAAGTCGATTTCAGTCTGGTAACACAGCGACTGGACAGCGCTGGATGGGTGATCTTCTACGTTATCTTTGTGCCAGCTTTACTGTTTCATGGGTTCAACGGAGTCTGGCAGGTAATTCACGATTACCGTCCCAAGGCGGGAACGGGCAGGGCAGTCAAGGCCGTGCTTTGGGTGTTGGGAATTGCCATCTCCGTCTGGGGATACTACCTGATAGCCACGTTTAGCAAAGGAGCTTAGCGATGTACCAAGCCAAGACAGGTTTGTTCAAGACCTACAAAGATGAACTGAGCTTGAACCCGGACGTCGGTACGTGGTCTTGGTTTCTGCATCGGATAACAGGCTTGATTCTGGTGCTTTACACCTTCATGCACTTCTTCGCTCTCAGTTCCTCAGTGGGAGGAGAGTCAACTTTCAATGCCTGGCTGTCTAACCTGCAGACTACGCTCACTCATCTTCTGGAGATAGGGCTGGTGGCGGTGGTGGTCTTTCACCTGCTGAACGGTCTTCGCATCACCATCGCCGATTTCTTCTACCTGACCAAGCCGCACAAAGCCCTCTTCTGGATAGCCATGATAATCTTTGTGATACTCATGGTGATAACTCTGATTGTCTTTTTGCCCCGGGCATTTTCACCTCATTAACCAATGGAGGAAACCAGATGTTATTTCATGATGTTTTGGTAGTCGGCGGTGGGCTGGCGGGCCTGAGGGCAGCAATCGCGGCGGCGGAGAAGAAGGTGAACGTGGGCATAGTCACCAGACTCTATCCACCCCGATCCCACTCGGGACAGGCACAGGGTGGAATAAACGCCGCCTTAGCCAACAATCCCAAAGCGGCCGACGATACTCCGGAGAAACATGGATTCGATACCATTAAGGGAAGCGATTACCTGGCAGACCAAGACGCTTCCATCTTTCTGACCGAGCAGGCGCCGGAGGCCATCTTCGAGATAGAGCACTGGGGCTGCCCTTTCAGCCGCACCCAGGAAGGAAAGATTGCGCAAAGACCCTTTGGAGGAGCCGGGTATCCCCGCACCTGCTACGGCACAGACAAGACCGGCCACTACATTCTCCAGACATTCTTTGAACAGACCATAAAACACGACATCAAGACCTATAACGAGTGGATAGTGATCGCCCTGGCCAAAGATGTTGATACTTGCTGCGGAGTCATCGCCATGAACATGCATTCGGGGCAGCTGGAGGCCATCGGGGCTAATGCGGTGATATTCGCCACCGGCGGATCGGCTCGGATGTATGGAAACTCAACCAACGGATTGACCTCCACCGCCTTCGGCGTGGCCATGCCCTACTGGGCAGGCGCGCCGCTGAAGGACATGGAGTTCGTCCAATTCCATCCCACCTCGCTTTATCCCTCCAACATATTGATGACCGAAGGGTGCAGAGGAGAGGGCGGAACCTTGATCAACAACAAGGGCGAGCGGTTCATGGAGAGGTATGCTCCCAAGGCCATGGAGCTGGGTCCGCGAGACATAGTCGCTCGCGCGATTATGACCGAGGTTTTGGAGGGACGCGGATTTGAGGATTCTTTCGTTCATCTCGATTTGAGACACCTGGGAAGAGCCAAGATCATGGAAAGGCTGCCTGGAATCAGGGAGATCACTCTGGATTTCATCGGCCTGGATCCCATTGAAGAGCCCATTCCCATCCAGCCTGGCACCCACTATTGCATGGGAGGAATCGACACCGATAAAGACGGAGCATCTCCCCTGGCAGGATTCTATGCAGCCGGAGAGTGTGGCTGTGTCTCCTGTCACGGAGCCAACCGACTGGGCGGCAACTCCCTTCTGGACACGGTGGTCTTCGGAAAACGGGCTGGGGCAGTGGCAGCGGATTACGTGAAGGACAAGCCCAAGCAGCCGAGGACCAATGCTCTGGACCGTACCCTGAAGAGAGAACAGGAGATGTTGGACCGGATGCAGAAGGCCAACGGCAAGGAGAACCCCTCTGCCATCAACGCCGAACTGAATAAGCTGATGCCGTTGAAGGCGGGCCTGTTCCGCGACGAGAAGGGGATGACCGAGGGCCTGCAGGAGATCAGGGCGCTGAAGGAGAGATTCAAAAATATAAGACCGGTCGCCTCCGGCAGCAAATTCAACTTCGACAAGATCTGGACGCTGGAGATCAAGGGCAATCTGGACGTAGCCGAGGCTGTGATGGCGGGAGCGTTGGCCCGAAAGGAGAGCCGCGGTGGTCATTACCGCCGGGACTATGACAAGCGGGACGACAAGAATTTCCTCAAGCACACCATCGCCACCTATACGCCTGAGGGACCACAGCTTTCCTATCGGGACGTCAAGATAACCAAGTATCAACCTGAGGAAAGGAAGTACTAATCATGGCTGAATTCAAAATACTGAGATACGATCCGGACAAGGATGCCGAGCCGCACTTCCAGACCTATACCTTTGACAGCCCCAAGGGAATGACTGTTCTGGAGGGCCTGATCTACATCTTCGAGAACTTGGATCCCACCCTGTCCTTCCGGTCAATGTGTCGGGCGGCGGTCTGCGGCTCGTGCGCCATGCACATGAACGGCCTCTACAACCTGGCCTGTCGAACCCAGATCGACAATTTGGGCGGCAAGGTCACCATAAGGCCGCTGGCTCACCTGCCCATCATGAAGGATCTGGTGGTGGATTTAGAACCCTTCTGGGAGCAGTACAAGAGGGTAATGCCCTACCTGATTCCCAAAGACGCGCCCCCTCAGAAGGAATATCTTCAGAGCGAGAAGGACAGAAAGAAGCTGGACCCTTGGGTGGACTGCATTCTCTGTGCCGCCTGCTACGGCGCCTGCCCGGTCGAGGCTACGGACCCGGAATATTTGGGACCTGTTGCTTTGATGAAAGCTCTTAGATTTATCGACGATTCCAGGGACGCAAAGTCCAAGGAGAGACTGGCTTTCGTGGCCTCGGACTTTGGTGTATTCCGGTGCCATACCATCTTCAACTGCCAGAAGGTCTGCCCCAAGACCTTGGACCCCACCAAGGCCATCGCCAAGTTGAAAATGAAATCATTATTCGGATAAGCAATCTCCCACATTCACCGGATTGCGCCTGTTGGGCTAAAGATGACAAACTTCGCTGTTGGGGCGGGGGTTGCACCCCCGCCCCTTTT
>CAYFQZ010000143.1:0-1838 GCA_964345305.1 uncultured Ignavibacteria bacterium
GGCAAGTTTAAGGCTGTTATCAGCGTTGATCAGCGCCAACTCCGCGTCTCCGTACTGGACCTTGGCTTTGAGAACATCCGAAAAAGAGGCGGCACCTAGCTCGTATCTGGTCTCAGCTATCTTGAGCTGCTCACTCGCCCGCCTGAGAGCTTCTTTCTGGATCTCCAAAAGCATCTTGGCTTTCAAGACATCAAAGTATGCCTGCTTGACGCTCAGAATCAGCTCTTGCCGCTGAAGCTCATATTCATTTTTTGCAAGGCTTTTTGATGCGTTGTACTCCTTGATTTGGTAGAAATTGTACCCTCCTAAAGACCAACTCTGGCCCGCTCTGATGCGGGCTGAATAACCTTTGGAGCTCCGTATGCCGACAGTTTCTAAAACCACTTTACCCAAAAGTGGATCGTATCTCGGAAGTTCGCTTGGCCCGTAGACCGTGCGAGAATAAGACAATTCGGAGTCCAAACTGGGAAGGAGGGCACCCCAACCCTTCCACACCTCACTCTTTGCTGCTTTATAAGATTGTGCAGCAGCTATGAGATTGGCATTGTGTTTCTCCGCCAGCCCGATGCACTCGTCCAGCGAGTATATCTTTTCGGAGACTGCTTCGATTTGACCCCAGCAAAGGTTTGTTACCAACAAACACAAACAAAGACCGGATAGAACGATTCTTATCATCTTTTCCTCCCTGCTGCTAAAGCCCGAAGGCTCCGCCGAATACGGTGCTTAATCCGGATTTCAAGAAAATCCAGATTATCCACAGAATGACGACGGCGGTGAGTGCTTTTTTCGTGCTATGTCTGTACATGACTCCCAGGCCCATGGAAACTAAGATCACCTGCCAGACGGTGAAGATATCGAAGCTCGAGAAGATCTTATACAGGAAGCTGTCTTTGGCGTCCGGCGAGAGAAGCAGCGCCAAGCTGGTTTGCACATTGAGGCTTCCCTTGGACATGATCAAAGGAAACTTCACAATCATCGCCGGTATCGCTATCAGCGAGGAGTAGCAGTAGACGGAGAACACCCGGCGAAAAGTGGAATCTCCACCCATAAGCACGTTGAACACGAAGAACAATGCCGCAGCTACAACCACTAAGGCCACCAGGCTGCCGGCCGGGGCTATGGCCAACTGCCATGCAGGCGGGTGGCTGCTCTCTTTCATTCTGTCGATAATCATCTCCTTTTGCTGCTCCGGAATCCTCTCGTTGTCGCGGATCCTCTCTACCTGTTGATCCACCATGTAAGGAAAGGTGTAGTAGAAAAACCCCAAACCCAGCAGGGCCACGATGATGAAAGGCACCAGCCAGGTAGGTTTTATCTTTAGGCTTCCGAAAACCTTTCGAGGCTCAAAGAAGATATTGATGATCTTGGCTGCCCCACCCATGGGTCTCTCTTCGGGCTGAACGGAAGGAATAGCCTGTTCCATTTCTTCTCCTTTCCCCTGAATATGGAGTTCTCATCAATGTTAGACGCAATTGTGGCGGAAAAGTTTCACCGAACCCGTCGAGCCCTCTGGACAGGCACACCGAATGCGTGTTTCTCGTCACCTGTCTTATTTCCACAGCAGGGTGCGGCGAAGTCTTCGCCTCAGATATATTTTCATGCCTGACTCACGGTTCTTCCTCTGTCATCTCCCCGGTATACCCGCAAAGCGGAGGAATATTCAAATCAGGAATGGTATCACCGGGGGCCTCTGGTTGGATCAAACGAACAGAGGGGCCAGCACAAGCGAGACCATGGCCATCAGCTTTATCAGGATATTCATGGAGGGACCGGAGGTGTCCTTGAAAGGATCGCCCACCGTGTCCCCCACCACCGCCGACTTGTGAGCGTCTGATCCT
>CAYFQZ010000144.1:0-9225 GCA_964345305.1 uncultured Ignavibacteria bacterium
TTTGCCATCTGTTCCGCCTTGTCGTACTCTTCCTGTCTCAGATAGATCGCCGCCAAGTTGTTGTAGGCCTGTTCTTCACTTGGATTCAATTCCAGCTCCGCCAGGAACTCCTTCTCGGCCTCCTCGTAATCACCCTTTCTGAAAAACACCATACCCCGGTTGAGGTGCCCCCGGCTCCACGACGGGTTGAGCGCCAGCACCGAATCGAAGTGGGCCAGGGCCAAATCCAGCTGGCCCTTCTTGAGATAGACATTCCCCAGGCCGAAGTGAGCCTGAGCCAAAGACAACTCTCCGATGGTCAAATGGTAAGCATTTGTATTGCTCAAAAAGACCAGAGGAACCAGAAGAAGCAGGAAGATTCTGACCGAGGCGAGGTCCTTTTTCAGTGCCCTGCGCGCCAGCCAGACCAGGGCGAAACCGGAGAATGTGATCAGAAAAGGTATGACCGGCACCCTGAACCGGGCCGGGACGAAAAACGCCACCACGGTTATCATGTAAGAGAAAACAAACAAAATGGGGAGAGAAACCTTCTTTCTTTGCTCACCTGTCTTTTCCGTGCGGGGCTTCCTGTTCCGTCTGGCAAACCATAAGGAAAGAATCATTCCCGTCAGCCCCAGGGGTCCCACCAGCCAGAATCCCAGGGGCAGGGCGCGGATGAGAGAGGAATACCTTCTGTAGAAGTATATGTCTTGATTGTTGCTTATCTCAAATCTGCTCCAGAAAAGGTAGAGCTTCTTGATTAGAAGCTTGAAGCCCTGGTAGGGTCTGGTCAGAAAGAAATCGGCACTCTTCAGGTAATAGAAACGGGATATCTCAGATGGCTTAAGACTCCTACCGGTCTCCCTTTCTGCGGCCTGCTGGAAGTCACGATATTCCCAGTGCTCGTGATAAAATATGGCGCTCACGCCGTCGGCGTTCGGGTTGTTCCCTATGTAGAAGTTTATTCCCCCCTGAGAGGAGATCAAAACCAAGTCTCCCCCGGCCAGCAGGTTCCGCAAGGTCACGGGTGAAATGACCAGCGCGGCTCCCAGAAGCAGCCAGCCCCAGTAGGCGGCGATTCTCTTGAATGGTTTCTTGTTCTTGAACACCACGAAGATCCACAGCCAGATGAAGGGCACAAAGATGAGAATGTTGGGTCGGGTGATGGCGGACACTCCCAGTACCAGTCCGCAGAGGAACCATCGGGACAGCCTGGGAACTTCCTTGGCGCCCAGCAAGAGCAGGATCAGAAGCAAATCGAAGAAGACCAGAAACGAATCCAACAGAAGTTCGTCCTCGAAATACAGAAGCATCCCGTAGCTGGCAGCGATCAGACCGGCCACCACGGCCACCTTCCGGCCGAACAGATTCCTCGCCAGAAGGTAGACCAGAACGCAGGATAAGGAGCCGATCAGGTGCTGAATAAGGCGGGGAATCACGTAGCTGTGCCCGAATATCTTGTAGACGACTGCCAGGAAGTAAGCGTAGAACGGGGCTCTGAAAAAGACCTTGGATCCGATCCAGTTACCACCGGCTATGTCCTGAGCCCAGGCATCGTGAAACAGGGGGTCCATGGTGGGAGAGGAAAAATGAGGGCTGCTCTGCATCTGGAGCATGTAAACGAATCTCAGAGCGTAGGCCAGAACGAAGATGCCCAACACCACTATCTTCTCTTTGTCCTTGTCTCCAATTCCTTTCGGCATGTCTGGAATATATCGCTCCACCGCTGCCTTGTCAAAGTAAAAGCGGGGCTGTCATGGCCCGGTATCAGTCGGTTTGCCGCGGCTGCATCGAGCAAGCGAGTGAGGCGCGTGAGGGCTGGCATGGGGTAGAACTTTTCGTCCTCACCAAAAAGAGCTTGCATTTGGCGCTGACAAATAGTATGAGTAGAAGTCAAGGCTCAGCGGAGATCAGTCTCCACTCAGAAAAGGAGGATCTGCCCTTTCCATGAACGTAGGAATCATCGCGCTGTTCGTATTCACGCTGGTGATGATGCTGGCTGGTCTGGCCGGCACCATACTCCCAATGATCCCGGGCCTGCCCATCATGTGGCTGGGCGCTCTGATCTATGCCATCTTCACAGGATTCGAAAAGATTGGCTGGAGTTTCCTGATCGTATTCGGTGTTCTGACGGCGCTGGTGCAGGCTTTGGATTACGTGGCCAATCTCTACGGCGCCAAGAAGATGGGGGCGGGCGGTTGGGGACTCTTCGGCGCATTCGCGGGAATGCTTGTCGGCCTGCTAAGTGCCGGGTTGATCGGACTGCTGGTCGGTTCCTTTGCAGGTGCCATACTGGGCGAATTGCTGGCAGGCAAGAAGGGATCACAGGCTCTCAAGGCCGGAGTGGGCACCTTCCTGGGCTTTCTGGGGGGTACCCTAATCAAGTTCGTGGTGGGCTGCGCAATGATGGGAGTCTTCCTCTGGCAGGTGCTTTTTTAGGCCTGTGGGAGGAGCAGGTCTTTTCGTCGGAGCGTGATCCCGAAGGACCAGAAAGCAGGAGCCCAGACTACTGCTCTCCGTCAAGTTCTCCCGTCAGCGTGGATCTGGCGGGAAGATTGGATTGATCGTGATGGTCGGCAAATAAAAGAGGTCGGGCGATTGGCCCGACCTCTTTTTCCGTCGACTGCTCGATCGAAAGGGCAAGCGAGTTTACGGCAAGTCCTTCATAAACCAGCGTACAGTCCTTTCCACCACTTCGAAGGCGGGATAATCCGGGGCATCGTTGCGCATCAAATTAAGAGGGAAGGTGAACTCTGCGGTGCGGAAAGTGGGACCGATCCAGTTCAACCCGCAGGGCCGACCGTCCATGGTGGAAAGTGTGCCATAGTAGGAGATGAAGGTAAACATTCTTCTCTCGGCAGGGATGCGCGACTCGTAGTCAACCAGGTTGGACAGCCCCTGATAGCATACGAAGGGTATACCCCGCTCCCCGAACTTCCTGACCGCTTCGTTGGGATTGTAACCTTTCAGCTTGGCGCAAAGCTCCTGGTCCGCCTCCAGGGTTTGAAGATCCTCCCACTCCTCGCCGAACGGCTTGGCCTTGATAAACTCCAGGCTGGTACTATCCAGCACCGTCCAGGTGGGAGCACGCGCCTGCTCTATCCCGAAATACTCCAACCAGAAATCCGAAAGCTCCGTGGGCTCGTCTCCGGTATCTATGGAATAGTTGTTCATGCCGACGAGCCACAGCCGCCCGCCGATGTCCATGTATTCCTCGTAGTCATCGCGGTTGTCGCCGCTTATGGCCGACTTGGATCCCACGTTGATCACAATCACCAGATCATACTGAGATATGAGATCTTTGTCCGGCGCGTTCTTGGTGACTACCTCGGGCTTGGTGACCGGATCGTACCAGACCAGATACTCGTCACACAGATCGGCTGGAAGCGCAGCCAGGGCATCATCGTAGAAGGGTCTTACCAGACCCACCGCGGTGTCTAGCGGAGGTCCGCCGTCCACCCCTCCGTAGGCCGTGTGATCCACCACCAGAATGGTGTTCCGGTCTTTGTCGGCGTACCTGAACGGCGGCTTTATGATCCGGAAGTTCAAGGTGGTGGCCAGATCGTTGCTGACGAAAGCGTCGTCCTGCGCCCACAGCCTCAACTGGTACCATCCAGATCCTGAGCCGGGGTAGTTATCCAGATTTACGAAAACGTGTGTGTTCTCAGATACCCACTGTGACTTCTTCCACTCCCCGGCCACAAAGACGCTGTCCAAGGAGAAGTAGAAGATCTTGGTGGTGTCGACCGTTTCCGGCGTAGGCTGTTCTCCGAAAGGCCCCACCAGCTGCCATCTGAATTTGAATTCGGGCTGGTTACGCCGGTCCGGATAGTCCGCCGTATCCAGACCTGACCACGATATGGAGATTCCGTCCCAGGTGAGGGTAGTCTCTTCCAGGCAATAATGCGTCTCCTGGGTGAATTCGTCATCGACGTCCACAAAGGCTTCGGGTCGATGGTTGTTGCGGTAGTACAACCTGTATATGACATCCTCCGATACAGCGCCCTGATTGTCCACGGCCCGCAGAAAGAGGTACTGAGGAGTGTAAATCTCCGGGTCCATCTCGGCGAACATCACCACGTTCCTCTGATGCCCACCCGGCTCGGACTTTACGTGAATCCCCAGAATATCTCTCAGCGTGGTCTGGTCCACCCAGGAAGTAGAATCTGAGGGAATATCGTGCAGGAGGCTTTTAAGCTCCTCCAATCCGCCGTAATTGGGCACGCTGTCGGTCACCACCACCGCATACTGGTAGGCCGCCACGAAACCGTCCGCGTCGGTTCCATACCAGTAGATCCGGGGATTCACAGAGAAGTAAGTCGATTCCGGGGGGATGTTCGAGAAATACACCTTGGGAGGAGAATTGTCCGGCGGAGTCCCCTTTCTGTCCAGCTTGCCACACCCGGAAAGGATGAGCAGACAAAGAACCAGGGTTCCTGCATACACTATCGTTTTGCGCATAGTTCCAGAACTCCTTTTATGTATTTTGAACTACGTCCGTCTATCTCACCAACCTTTTCCTTGGCTCTCCAGAGCCCAGGTGATTTCTCTAGAACACGAGCCCCACTGAGAATCGGTGGGTGTCATCCAGGTGGCCCATGTCATGATATCCGTAGTCGAAGCTGAGCTGCCTTTCGGAAACGTTCAATCTGAGTCCCCCGCCGGCCGAGATGCCGCCAGCATCGTATTCAAAGTGATTCCCGAACCTCAAAGAGAACATGTCCTTGTACCAGTATTCAACTCCCGCGTTGAATTTTTCCATGTTGTCGTTGGGGTGGGCCCCTTCCGCCGCGAAGATGGCTGTGTGATCCTCCCGTCGCAGGACATCCACCACGCCTCCGAACTTGAAATTCATGGGAAGCGGGTGCGACTCCTTGATGAAGGTGAGGTCGGGACCGAAGTTGCTTATCATCATCCCGATCCTGAAACCCTTGAATCCTGTGTCATACAAGGTCCCCACATCCGCCGCCCAGCCGGTGGCCCTTTCCGTATCGTAGAGCTCATCTATCAGCTTCAGAGTTCCGCCGACCATGAAACGGTCGGTAAGGTTCCTGGCATAGCTGACGCCGATGGCGTACTCCTTGGCACCGAAAGTCTGAGTGGGATTCCCCACGTCTTTGTACGGCATAAAGACGAGATCCCCCGCATCCAGCATGGTGAATGACAGTCCCCAGACTCCGCCGAAGTTGGGGGTGGGATACGCCAATGCCACGAATTCGTAGTTGATGTCCGCGGGATAAGACACGTGAGTGAACAAAACCTGCCTCTCCATCAGCTGGGTCAATCCGGCCGGGTTGTAATATACGGCCGAGGCATCGTCGGAGATGGACAGGAAGGCTTCGCCCATACCGATCGCACGGGCCGACACTCCCAACTCAAGAAACTGGGCTCCGGCCGTCCCCACCTTGGCCTGACCCCAGGCCAATTCCGGGGAAGCCAACAGGATCAGTATTGCCAATGCAAAAAGTAGCTTCCGCATCGCTTGCTCCTTTCCCTACTTTATTATCACGAATTTTCCTACCTGGTTTTCTCCGGTATCCTTGTCTTCCACGCTGAAAAGGTAGATCCCCGACACAACCGCCTGGGTGTTGCGGGAGATCAGGTCCCACTCGGCATAGGTGGCCTCGGAAGCATCCGGATCATGCTCATGATATAAGGTCTGAACCAGATCCCCGTCCAGGGTGTAGATCCTGATGGTGCAGCGAGGAGGCACGTTGGCAAACCTGATGCGCCGTCCGTAATTGCCGCCCTCCTCGTAGTCGTTCTCGTCATACTTGCCGTCTATGCGATAAGGATTGGGGAAGACCTCCACCGCCAGACCTTCCGCCTCCACCTTCTCCCAATCGTCCAAAGGATAGACCATGCTGGCATTCACCAGACGGGAGGCCTCCAGCGGAGGAAGGTCGGTCTGAGGGTCACCCACGTCGAATGCGGTGACCGCGAAGTAGACCGGCTGGCCCGGGAACACCTCCACCTCATACTCGTAGTCCCAATAACGATCGGTGGTGTCGGCAACCAGACCCGCATCCACACTGTGCCGATAGGCCGGATCAGCTATGATCCCGTCAAAGCCTATGTTCCAGTCCTGAGCCTCAAAATACAAAGAGTCATAAGCCTCCAGCTTGACGGAATCGTAAGCCACCGCATAGCCGTTTTCCACGTCCACCGAATCGGACAGCCGAAGGTAGAAAGGCTGACTCAATCCTCTGATCACGAAAGGATTGCTCTTGGTCCAGACCAGAGGATCGTCCCCAAGCTCCTTCAATCCCTTCTTATACAGCCAGGAGTGAAGCGAATCCAAACTGACCGAAGCCGCCCTCCAGTCCCAGGGACGCTCCAGCTTGGTGCGGTTGAGCTTATAAATCTTATAGTCAACCTTATCATAAGAGCCTAAAAGAGCATAATCCTCCACCGCTCCGCTGCGGCTCATGTAAACCCGGTAACCCTCAAAGTCGATGCGATTGTTGAAGGAATCCCTGGACTTCTCGGTGAGCTTACCGTTCCACTTTACCTTTACCCTACCCCTCTGGGTGTCGAAGCTCAGCATGGGAGAGGGAGGCGGGGGAGGCCCCTTGAAATCGGGGATGCCGTCCCCGCAGGCCAAGCTGAGATCGTCCGGGTCGGGATTGTCATAAACCTTGGCCGCCCAGATGGCGTTGGTTTCAAGATCGGAGAAGTCCAGATTGGAAAAATATCTGTCCGGATCGGACATATTGGGGTCCTCGATCAGATTCTTCGGATCCACGTGGAAGTCGGTTCCGGCCACGTAAGCAATGGTAATGATCAACGATTCGCCCGGAGCGATCTGATCAAAGGGACCGAAGGAGAACAGATAGCGGGTATCGTATCCCGCGGCCAAGCCGCCGCACTCCGGACTGGGCTCCAGCCACCTTTCGTCCGGATGATCTTCCGGCCATTTGCAGGCGAAGATCTGGTCGTAATCGAATTCGTTGTTGGACATGATGAAGTATTTGGAGCAATCACCGCCCGGAGTCCCCAGGACGTTGTCCGGGAAAGTGATCTGCCCCGGCTCGTAACAATTCTCCTCAGCCCATCTCTCTTGATTCTCATATTTCCAAGGACCCCAGTCCTTGGGATATCCCGCGGTATGGGAGATCCACCAGTTGAAAGAGTACTCCAAGCCCGGTTTAGGGGACCTCACCACGCGGGTCCCGGTGACGCCGATGGGGCTCTGCACGGTGAAGATGGTCTGCTTGTTGGAGCCGTCATTGTCAGCTATCCAGGCCAGATTTACAGTATCAGAGCAATCCCCTTTGGGCCGCGTAACCAAGTGCTTAAAACCACAGATGTCGTCCTGCGCGCCAAAAGGGCCGTAAGGATTCTCGTCAGCGTGGGACACGTCTGCGTCGACATACAATCCCACGTACATGTCTTTGATCCTCTTGACGCCGATGTTCTTTGTGATCAGGTCGATCAGAACGAAATCCTCGGCATACTCATAGCTCCAGCAGTAGCACTTCTGAGTCACCTGTATGCCCAGTGGGAAGTGCTTGCGGTTGTCAAAGGGATCGCGCTGCTGGGGAGAGAGAGGGATGTCAGCCGACGTGTCGGTAAAAACCGCTATGATATCCTGCTCCGATACGGCATCCGGTGAATAGCAGGAGGTATTCTGCCTGGTGCTTCTCTCCACTATGGCGCCCTCGTCGCCGGAGGTGGGCCACATCTCGTATATCCACTGCCAGCCATCGCAGGCCACCGTGGTATAAGGAAAATCGTCCACCAAAGCTCCTATCCACAATCCTCCCTGGAAAAGGTACTCCAGATCCGAACCCGGCGGATACTCGCAGGCAGGGGCCGGCAGCTCCTGATCAGGATTGGGGTTGAAACACCCCCCCTTGGATTCATTGTTCCTTCTTGCCTGGCTTCCGAAGAATCCCCAGTTGGTGACACATAGCCTGAGAAGTCCCACCCGGGTCACCCTCTGCTGCGCATTGGGCAACGTCTGAGAAATCTTGTAACTTGGTTGAATCCCGGAAGCATCTCCTTTTCTCGGATCTCCGAGGTCGTGGGCCTGGATGCGGGAAGCAAAGAAAAGGAAAAGCACACAGAACCCGGCGGCCACGATTGACCCCTGCAGGTTAAGCTTACCTTTAGCACACGCGAATTCCATTGTCTTACCTCCTCTCAAGGAATTCTGTCTCTCGTTAACTCTGTTCGGTTTCTCAGAGCCTGGTTGTATCTCCCACGACGCCGGACTTCAGCCGTCGAGCCCCGTTGTCAGGGCATTGCGCCTGTCAAGTCTCGAACGAAGCAGCAAACTATCCGATACCTATTATCCGGGGCCAGGGGGCACTCAGCCTATGCTCCATTCCATCATGTTTACTTTATTATCACAAACTTTCCTACCTGATTTTCTCCGGTATCCTTGTCTTCCACGCTGAAAAGGTAGATCCCCGATACCACCGCCTGGGTGTTACGGGAGATTAAGTCCCACTCGGCATAGGTGGCTTCAGAAACGTCCGGGTCATGCTCATGATACAAGGTCTGAACCAGATCCCCGTCCAGCGTGTAGATCCTGATGGTGCAGCGAGGAGGCACGTTGACGAACCTGATGCGCCGGCCGTAATTGCCGCCCGCCTCGTAGTCATCCTCGTCGTAGTTGCCGTCTATGCGATAGGGATTAGGAAACACCTCCACTTCCAAGCCCTGGCCTTCAACCTTTTCCCAGTCATCTATGGGATAAACCAGAGTATTGTTCACCAGCCGGGAGGCCTCCAGGGGCGCAAGATCTGTCTGAGGATCGCCTACGTCGAATGCGGTGACCGCAAGGTAAACCGGCTGGGCCGGGAACACCTCCACCTCATACTCGTAGTCCCAGTAGCGATCGGCGGTGTCGGCGACCAGCCCCGCATCCACGCTGTGCCGGTAAGCCGGATCAGCCACGATCCCGTCAAACCCTATGTTCCAATCCTGAGCCTCGAAATACAGGGAATCAAACGATTCCAGCTCTATAGAATCGTAGGCCACCGCATAGCCGTTCTCCACGTCCACCGAATCGGACAGACGAATGTAGAAAGGCCGGCTGGTTGGCTTGATCACGAAAGGGTTATTCTTGTTCCAGAGGGCGGGATCATCGCCCACCATCTGGAGGCCGTTTTCATCCAGCCAGGAACGCAGCGAGTCGGCGGAGACCGACGCTGCTCTCCAATCCCAGGGACGATCCTCCTTGTAGCGGTTGAGCTTGTAGATCTTGTAGTCAACCTTATCATAAGAGCCCAGAAGGGC
>CAYFQZ010000145.1:0-2785 GCA_964345305.1 uncultured Ignavibacteria bacterium
AGGCGTACCGCGGAGGATTCTGTAAAGAAATGGAGTCAGTGCGAAAAAGGAAAGATACCAGTGGTCCTGTCGGAGCCCGGCAATAAGCAGCAGAAGGGCGGAGCTCCCCGCAAATAGGAAGTTCTCTGCCCATACAGCCAGACCGGAGCTGCGGCCAGGGGGTCTCGGGGTCCTGTTACTCGATACCGCCGGGCGATTGCTCGCCAAAAAGTCGGGGCGGCTAGCCGAAACTGTTGCCCCCCCGGCTTTGGCCACCAGCCGAAGCGATTCAGCCTTCGTAGGCGGCCAAAGGTGCGGTGCCGAACCCATAAGGGCGACTCCCATCCCCCTTGGTACAGAGCTTCCGATGCCGAAGCCCTATCCGGTCAAGACTCGCTTGTCAAAGGCGGGCAGGTCCGACCAGCTCGGCTCCACATGTCAGGATACGGCTAGCCGACCCCTCCTGGACATTTTTGCACGGGGAGAAATCGTCACCAGGCCTGACTCCCTGGTAACATCTTGGAGCCAAGCCGAGTGATCCTTCCCGATTCGGGCCCCTTCGTCCGATCTTCTGCTGTATTTGTGTTGGTTCGTCCAATTACAAAATAACTCACTCTTCTTTCCTGTCAAGTATTTTATTTCAAGATAGCAGGAGAACTGCTTCCAGATATTTGCCGACACTGAGCACCTAAATGCTCCCAATCCATTGCCTACGACCAACTAATGTCAGGCACACGTCGCTGCAGGCCAGCGGAGAAATTACATAGTATTACCATATTCGGGCACACAGCTCTTCGCAGCGACAGATGCTGCCGGAGCTAAGTCTTCAGCTTATCGACAAGTCTCGGGTATGGCGTGAGCCACGCTAAACTCCGTCTGTCCGCGAGGAACTGATGCGTGTTTGCTTTAGTTTACTACGGCGAGACGGTTTGCAGGAGCGCCGCTGTTGGATCGTGACGCTGCCACCGTCTGCTTTGGCACGGCTTACGCGAAGGCGTTAGTCCAAAAAATCGTTGACATATTTCGGAATTAGCTTACATTAGAACCTTAAGGACGCTTTTGCATTAGAGGCCGAGTCACGAGATGCTGAACAGAAACGTCTTGGTGTTGAATCAAAACTATGAGCCCTTGTCCGTCTGCTCGGCAAAGCGAGCCATCATCCTTGTATATCTGGGCAAGGCGGAGATCATTGAAAAGCATGACGGACAGGTGGTTCGCTCCGTCTCTGTGGTCATTCCGCTGCCCAGCGTGGTAAGGCTTGGTTTCTATATCCATGTCCCCAATAAGAGAATTCTGCTCACGCGCAAGAATGTCATAAAGAGGGACGGGCACCGTTGCCAGTATTGCGGAGACAGCCGTGGACCCATGACCGTGGATCACGTCATACCAAGAATCTACGGCGGCAAGGACGCCTGGGAGAATCTGGTCTGCGCGTGCATCAGGTGCAATAACATCAAAGGAAACCGCACGCCGGACCAGGCAGATCTAAGGCTTCTGCGTCAGCCCAGAAGGCCAACCCATATAACCTTCATTCAGCAGTTCATCGGAATCTCCGATCAGAGGTGGAAACAATATCTTTTCCTGGATTGATCCAAACCAGATTGATAATCTGGAGAGGACGGCGAGGGGATGTCCACAGAGAGGATCTGCATGAGGAACTTGGCTACTTTTACACAATAGCGAGGAAACGATGTCAAAAGAGGTGATCTTAAGCGGAATGCAGCCTACAGGTCAATTGCACCTGGGCAATCTGGAAGGTGCACTTAGAAACTGGGTTCAACTTCAGGACGACTACGAGATGTACTGCTGCATCGTGGACTGGCACGCCCTGACCTCCGACTACGACCAAACCTCCGAGCTGCGCGACAGAATAATCGAGGTTGCCATCGACTATCTCTCTGCCGGTTTAGATCCACAGAAATGTGCCATATTCGTTCAGTCGCAAGTGAAGCAGCATGCGGAGCTGCACCTTCTCTTCTCCATGATCATTCCCACGCCCTGGCTGGAGAGAGTTCCGTCCTACAAGGAGAAAAGCGTGGAGTTGGGGTTGGACAGTTATGGCTTTCTGGGCTATCCGGTGCTTCAGGCGACTGACATCTTGATTTACAAGGCCAACTGGGTACCGGTGGGAAAAGATCAGCTTCCCCACATCGAGCTGACGCGGGAGGTGGCCAGGAGATTCAACAGCTTGTACGGCGAGGTCTTCCCGGAGCCGCAGGGCAAGCTCAGCCAAGCACCGGCAATTCTGGGCACCGATAACAGGAAGATGAGCAAGTCGTACAATAATGACATATGCATGGGAGAATCGGACGAGTCCACGGCCAAAAAGATCTCCAGTATGTATACAGACCCTACAAAGATTCATCTGGGTGACCCGGGTCATCCGGATGAATGCCCGGTCTATCTTCTCCACAAGCTCTACAACCCGGACCATAAGACGATTCACGAGCAATGCAGCTCCGGCAAGCTGGGTTGCGTGAAGTGCAAGAAGATGTGCACAGAGAATACGAATAACGCGCTGAAACCTATTCGCCAGGAGAGAGCAAAGCTGGAAAAAGACTTGACATACGTGGAGAAAGTGTTAGAATCTGGAGCAGAGAAGGCTAGGGCGAAAGCGCAGAAGACCATGGAGGACGTGAGAAAGGCAATGAAGATGTGGTGACCGACTGACAGAATGCGCCGGCCTCCAATGGACGCAAGAGGACAGGGATGCTTGGAGCGAAGCAAATATCTGCTCCCGTCATTGCGAGGAGCAAGGTGACGAGGCAATCTGTGGGAATTGGGTAGATTGTTTCGCTATCGCTCG
>CAYFQZ010000146.1:0-2258 GCA_964345305.1 uncultured Ignavibacteria bacterium
AAGAAGATCCCTACTCTTTTCGCCAGGGAGAACTACGACGTCATTCTCTTGGACATGAACTTCACCCGCGATTCGTCAAGCGGGCAGGAGGGATTTCACTGGCTGGACAGGATCCTGGAGATCGATCCCATGGCGGTGGTTATCCTGATCACCGCATACGGGGACGTGGAGATGGCTGTTCAGGCCATAAAGGCCGGAGCCACCGATTTCGTGCAGAAGCCATGGCAGAACGAAAAGCTCTTGGCCACCATTTTCGCAGGCAGGGAGCTCCGTCGTTCGAGAGCCAGTGTGGCCAAACTCCAATCCAGAGAGAAACAGCTGGCGGCCGACATCGATCAGAGGTTTCACACTTTCATCGGAAGCTCCCCGGCCATGCAGCAGATTTTCGCCGCCATCGCAAAGGTTGCCCAAACGGATGCCAACGTGTTGATTCTGGGCGAGAACGGCACCGGAAAGGAGCTGGTAGCCAGGGAGATTCACCGCCAGTCGGCCAGAGGGAAAGAGGTGTTCATCGCCGTGGACATGGGTGCCATCTCCGAGACATTATTCGAAAGCGAACTTTTCGGTCACGTGAAGGGAGCATTCACCGACGCGAAGGAGAACAGAGAAGGAAGATTCGAGATGGCGTCCGGCGGCACGCTGTTTTTGGACGAGATTGCCAATCTCCGTCCCCCTCTTCAAGCGAAGCTTCTGGCGGCGCTGCAGAACCGCACCGTGACCCGGGTGGGATCAAATACGCCCATAACCATAGACATCCGGCTGATATGTGCCACCAACATGCCCATTTATGAGATGGTGGCGGAGAACCGCTTCCGGGAGGATCTTCTTTACCGGGTCAATACCGTGGAGATAAAGCTGCCGCCCCTGCGGGACCGCAGCGGGGACATCCCCCTTCTGGTGGAGCACTTTCTGGGCGTTTACTGCAAAAAGTACGGGAAGAGCAAGAAAAGGGTTCAGGCCTCGACTCTGAGCAGGCTGCAAAAGCACGACTGGCCGGGAAACGTTCGAGAGCTCAGGCACGCCGTGGAGCGGGCCGTTATCATGTCCGAATCGGACACCCTCCAGCCGGAGGATTTCTTCCTGCGCCAATCCGCGACCGGGCGTGAGGGTCTGGCCGTCGACAGCTACAATCTAGACGAGGTGGAGCAGAAGGTGATCCGCAAGGTGCTGGCCAGACACGGAGGCAACATTTCCCACGCGGCCAGGGAACTGGGACTGACCAGAGCCTCACTTTACCGAAGAATACAGAAATATGGGCTTTAGATCCTTTCGCATAGTCTGCCTTCTGAGAATCCTGCTGCTCGCGGCGACCGTTCTCCTTCTGATCTATCTTCTGCACCAAACTTCGCTCTTTGCCACCAGCCTTATCGTGGGAGTGGCCGTGGTGGCGCAGGTCGTCTCGCTTGTCCGCTACGTCGAGAAGACCAACCGCGACTTGGCTAGGTTCCTTGCGTCGGTCAGGTATTCCGACTTCTCACAAACCTTCTCCGCCGGACAGAGAGGTTCGGCCTTCCAGGAGCTCAACGCCGCCTTCGCCGAGGTGATGTCCGAGTTTCAGAGGGCCCGGGCGGAAAGGGAAACCCAGTACCGCTATCTTCAAACCGTGGTGCAGCACATCGGCCTGGCCATCCTTTCTTTCGATCAGGCCGGCGAGGTGGATCTGATGAACAACGCCGCCAAGCGACTGCTCAGGGTCAACCATCTGAAAAACGTCAGGTCCTTAGAGTCGTTCTCGCCGCAGCTGGTGGAGGCGCTTCTGGATTCCAGGCCGGGACAGAAGACTCTGGTCAAAGTGGAGGACGAGGAGGAAACGCTCACCCTTGCCGTTCTGGCGACGGAGTTCAGGCTGCCAGAACGCTCCATCACATTGGTTTCCATGCAGGACATTGAAAGCGAGCTGGCTGAGCAGGAGATGGCGGCCTGGCAGAAGCTTATAAGAGTTCTGACCCATGAGATAATGAACTCGGTCACGCCGATCGCTTCCTTAGCCTCAACGGTCAATGATCTGGTGGTCAGAACCGGGCAGTCCCGGCAAGACGGTTCGGTTCGCATAAGCCCGGAGGCCAAAGAGGACATCCGCGAGGCTGCATCCACCATACGGAAAAGAAGCCAGGGGCTTCTGCATTTCGTCGACGCTTACAGGAACCTGACGCGCATCCCCAAGCCCGACTTCGAGATCTTTCCGGTGAGGGAGCTTCTGGACCGGGTGGCACAGTTGATGAAAAACCAGATCGAGGAGAGCGGCGTCCAACTGGAGA
>CAYFQZ010000147.1:0-5400 GCA_964345305.1 uncultured Ignavibacteria bacterium
ACCAGCAGTCGATCACTTCCGGGGTGCGACGCATCATCCCCTGGCACTTGGGACAGCGCAGGGTGATCTGGTCGATCATGGGTTTATGCAGATCTATCTTCTTTTCGAACGCAGATAAAAACTCATCTTCCACCGCCGAGTTCAGAAGCTCCTGTATGCTGGGCACCGACTTCTTCTCCTGGCACTTCTCGCAGATCCAGATGTTCAAAGGCGTGCCCCAGAATCTCTCGCGGGAGAGGGCCCAGTCCACGTTGTTCTCCAGCCATTCCCCGAACCGCCCGGTTCCCATCTCCGGGGGGTACCAGTTGATCTTGGCGTTATTTTTCAGGAGCCGGTCCTTATAGGCCGTGGTTCGGATGTACCAGGACCTGCGGGCGTAATAGATGAGCGGGGAGTCGCATCTCCAGCAGAATGGGTAGGTGTGGGTCACCTCGCCCCTCTTGTAAAGCAGGCCTCTCTTCTTCAAGTCCTCCAGGATGTCCTCATCCGCATCCTTGATGAACATTCCCTTCCAGGGCGTGACCTCGGAGGTAAACTTCCCCTGCACGTCTACCGCCTGAACCACAGGCAGCCCGTACTTCTGCCCCACCTCGTAGTCGTCCGCCCCGAAGGCGGGAGCGATGTGCACGATCCCGGTGCCGTCCTCCACGCTGACGAAGTCGCCCAGGATCACGTAGAATGCGTTTGACCTGTCCGTCTTGGCAAAGGTAAATAGCGGCTCGTATCTGAGTTTCTCCAAGTCCCTTCCCTTAAACTCCTCCAGGACCTCGTAGTCCCCGTCCAGAGACTGATCCACCAGTGCTCTGGCTAAGATCAACTCCTCGCCTTTGTGTTTAACCTTGACGTACTCGATATCCACACCCACGGCCAAAGCCACGTTCGAGATCAGGGTCCAGGGAGTGGTGGTCCATACCAAGAAGTAGGTATTGGGTTTCCCCTCCAGCTTAATCTTGACGTAAAGAGAGGGATCGGACACCTCGGCATACCCTTGTGCCACCTCATGGCTGGACAGGGGGGTGCCGCATCTGGGACAGTAGGGAACGATCTTGTGTCCCTGATAGATCAGACCTTTCTCCCAGAACTGGGACAGAAGCCACCAGACCGATTCGATGTAGTCGTTGGAGCAGGTTATGTAGGCCTGATCCAGATCCAGCCAGTAACCCATCCTTCGGGTGAGCTCGTCCCACTCCTTCTTGTATCTGAAAACGCTCTCGTAACAGTCGGCGTTGAACTTATCGATGCCGTATTCCTCGATGGTTGCCTTGCTGTCCAACCCCAGTTCCTTCTCCACCTGTATCTCCACCGGCAGCCCATGCGTATCCCAGCCCGCCTTGCGCTCCACCTTGAACCCGCGCATGGTCTTGTAGCGGCATACCAGATCCTTGATGGTGCGGGAGATCACGTGATGAATCCCCGGCTTTCCGTTGGCCGTCGGTGGGCCTTCATAGAACACGAAGTCCGGAGCATCCTTTCTGATCCGGATGCTTTGGTGAAAGATGTCATTCGTCTCCCAGAACTGGAGTATCCTTTTCTCCATCTCGGGATAGTTGAAATCCTCTTTGATCTCTTTGAACATTGTCGATCCTTAGCTCGAAATCGCAATCCTTGGATTCGCGGCCGCCTCCAAGAGCACTGGTCCTGGACCTTGAAGGTTAGACCTCGAATCTTGCCACGTCAGACCTCAATCTCCTCCACCACCCGGGTCATGATCTTCTTAAGAAGAGGCTCCGACTTCGCGGCCGTAGCCAGTATCTCCACCATATTGGTGGGCTTCAAGGCATCAGGCAGGCCCATATCGGTGACCAGGGAGAATCCCAGCACCCTCATACCTTGATGCCGAGCCACGATCACCTCCGGTACGGTGGACATACCCACCACGTCTGCCCCGATTATCCTCAGGAATCTGTATTCGGCCGCAGTCTCCAGATTGGGGCCGGCCACCGCCACATACACCCCTTTCTGCAATCTTATGCCCAGATTCAAAGCCGCATTCTCCGCCTGCTTTATCAGTTCCGGATCGTAGCAGCAGCACATGTCCGGGAAACGGGGGCCCAGGGTTTCGTCGTTGGGTCCGAAAAGCGGATTTGATCCCAGAAGGTTGATGTGGTCGGTGATGACCATGATGTCGCCGGCCCGAAACAGCGGATTCAGCCCGCCGCAGGCGTTGGAGACCACCAGCGTTTCGGTCCCCAGAGCCTTCATCACCCTCACCGGCAAGGTGACCTGCTTCATGTCGTAGCCTTCGTAGTAGTGGAATCTTCCTTGCATGGCTACCAGAGTCTTCCCGCCCAGATGACCAAATATCAGTTTGCCGGCATGACTCTCCACCGTGGAGACGGGAAAATGCGGGATATCCCGGTACGAGATCTCCTGTTCCAAGTTGATCTCATCTGCCAGAGAACCCAAACCGGTTCCCAGGATTATGCCTATCTCCGGCTCGAGCTCGGTCTTGCTTTGGATGAACTCTGCCGCCTCGTCTGTCGTTTCTTTTAGACTCATGGTTTCCTTACCTGTCATCTCGGGACCCCTCGAAAGCTCTTTTTAGTTCTCAGATTTGGATCTCCTCATCGGGACTCGGCTGGGACCGGCTCTGGTCGCCAGCGGGTTGAGGCTCTTCTTTATACGGTTGATCTTCCCTTTCCATTGATTCTATGACGTTCCTGTAGGTATCCAGAAGCGATCTGAACCTGGCTACGTATTCGGTTCTGAGATTTTCCAGATCGGCTATCTGTTTCTTCATTCTGGAGAGTGCCTCGTAGGTTTCCTCCATGTTACGTTCCGCCTTGAGCCTTGTCTCCCTCATCAGCAGCTCGGCTTCTTTTTGCGCGTTTTCTCTTATTTCCTCTGATGCTTTTTGAGCCGTGATCAGCGCGTCCTTGAGATTGCTCTCCAAATCGAAATAGCCTTTGAGAGTCGACTCCGCTCTCAAGATTCTCTCCTTCAGCTCGTTGTTCTCAACGAGCAATTCCTCCAGGGTCGAGGAGACCGCCTCCAAGAAGCCGTCCACCTCGGAAGGGTTATAGCCCCTGAAGGATTTCACAAACTTCTGGTTCCTGATATCCACCGGCGTGATCCTCAACTTTCGCCTCCAGACTTAATTTTCATTTTTGCCTCTATTATCGGCAGTAAAGAGCAAACATTACTCTGCCTCGTGTCAATTATCTCAGGCCTGCACCTACATCATACAAGCTCGCCACCAGAAAGTATTTGACAAACAGAAGCCCAAAGATGGCGATGATAGGCGACAGATCCAGCCCCACTCCTACGCCCAAAGGGAGTGCCCGCCGGATGCGTTCCAGGATCGGGTCGGTGATCCTGGACAGAAACGCGATTCCTGGGCTGTATGGATTGGGATTGAACCACGACAGAATCGCACGTATGATTATCACGATGATGTAAAGGCTTATCGCCAGATCCAGGAGCCTGGCTATGGCGACAACGAAGTTTCCCAGCAACGGTCTTCCCCCGCTATTAGCAGGTTCTGGGACCGAATATGCCGGTCCCGACCCGCACCATGTTCGAGCCTTCCTCTATGGCCACCTCGAAATCGCTGGTCATTCCCATGGATAAGTGGCGCATCTCCACGTTGGGTACGTTTGCCAGCTTCATCTCATCGAAAAGGCTTCTCAGCCTCTTGAAGCAGGGTCTGGTGTCCTCCGGATTGTCGGAAAACAGCCCTATGGTCATCAGCCCTTTGATTCTAATACCTTCCAGTTTGGAGATTGTTTCAATCAGCCGCAAGGCTTGTCCTGGTTCTGTGCCGAATTTTGTCTCCTCGCAGGAGGTGTTGACCTCCACCAGAACATCCATCACCTTTCCCGAATCCAGAGCTCTTCTGGAGATCTCGTTGGCGATGCGTTGGCTGTCCACCGATTGGATGAAATCGAACAGTTCCACTGCCTTCCTGGCCTTGTTGGTTTGGAGATGTCCCACCAGGTGCTTTTCCACCGGCTCGGTTATCTCCTTGAACTTTGCCTCTGCTTCCTGGACCCTATTTTCCCCGATGACGCTGATACCACAGCGCACGGCCTGGTTTACCAGCTCTGCCGGCACCGTCTTGCTCACTGCCACCAGTTTGATTTCGTCTGCCGAACGGCCCACCTTGGCCGCCGCCTTGTCAATTCGAGCCCAGATGTCTTTGATGTTTTGCTTTATCCCCAACATCTCTAAAGCAATAAAATAGCAGCATCCCGCCCGAAAGCAACAACTTTCTTCTCCTCCGCTCGGGGGACGCGACGAGCACGGGAGATCTCGTTGCTGTCATTGCGAGGACTTGTAGGGGACGAAGCAATCTCCAACTCGCTTACTTTCGCAGGAGGGAGATTGCTTCGCTGAGCCCCGCACTTTTCGGTGCGGGGCCTCCCGGACGGGGGCGTCTGCCCGCTCGCAATGACGGTACTTCGATGTGACCGGTGGCTCCCCTGACCCGGCGGAGAAGGATGAAGACTCTTCTAGTGGGGCCGGGGGAACTGAACGAGCACAGAAATGTTCCTTTGCTTTCTCTTCTGTTCCCCTCATCCTGACCTTCTCCCCAGAGGGGAGAAGGAACCGTCCCTCCTGCGTCTGGGAGTGATTGAGTTTCCTCTCCTGTCAAGGAGGAGGAACCGGCCCCTTCCTTCTCTTGTCCGCTGAAGGCGGTGAATCGTGTCCACCATTAACTGTCGCTTCTCCGAGCAGCTTATTTTCGTGTCTGTCGATTATGTGAATGGGAACGATCTGGCTCTTCAGCAAATCCTTGCCATCCAGGAGCACGCGGATGTAGTTGTCCGATAAGCCGGTGAGCAGGCCCGTCTTCTTGTCCCTGCTGTTTTCGATCAGCACGTTGAGGGTCTTCCCTAGGAAGCGATCGATATAGGCTCTCCATTTTTCTTTTCCCAGATCGTGCATGATCTTGCTTCTGTTGTGGATCACCTTCGGATCGACCTTGCCCGGCATGGCGGAAGCGGCAGTTCCTTTTCTGTCGGAATAGCTGAAGACGTGGAGATAATTGATGGGAGATGATCTGACAAGCTCGCACGTGTTGTCAAACTGCCGGTCTGTTTCACCGGGAAAGCCGACGATGATGTCCGCGCCGATTAGAATGCCAGGGACGTTCTCGCTTATCTTATCTGTCAGTTCGCGATATACTTGGGCGGAATATTCCCTGTTCATTCTTGACAGAACGTTGGTATCGCCGCTTTGCAGCGGGATATGGAGATGCCTGCATATACGCTCTGACTGGGATATGAGGTCAATGAGTTCGTCTGAGAATTCGTTGGGATCGATGGAGCTGTATCTGACCCGCTGAATTTCAGTTTCACCAAGAACCTGCCTGGTCAGGTCAGCCAAACTGTGACCATCGCGGTTGTACCTGCCGACGTGCACACCGGTCAAAACCACCTCTTTGTATCCGTTATGGAC
>CAYFQZ010000148.1:0-2504 GCA_964345305.1 uncultured Ignavibacteria bacterium
CCTCGACATTGTAGTAGTCTGCGACTTTGCTCTGGAATACCTCTTGCAGCAGATGTCTGGTATGAGCGTGAAGCACCTCGCCACGGGTCACCACCAATCTTGGGCGCGGGGTCCTATCCTCCTGCGGCTCAAGTCGCTCTGCAAGAATCGCTAAGCATGTGGGATACCCTTCGATCAGGTGAGGCTGGTAGCGGTTGAGTAGGCTTACCTGCTCAGCCAATGACAAGGTGGCAGGAAGCCGCACGACGCGCAGCAGCCTTGTCCTCTGGGCAAGGCCTTTCTTCTTGTGTGGCACCATCGGGCCGACGTCGGCGATCGTCAAGGGTAATGTCAGGGGCAAGTTCTGCCCCAGAGCCTGAAGGAGCAACAGCCGGCGATAAAGTGCCTCGGTTCGGCTCATATATACCGTGATGGGCATGCCAGAAGTCCCGCTGGTCCCACTGCGAAAGCATTTTTTCGGATTGACTCTCTGATGAAGATATCCGCTACTAGGTGAGGTGATCAGCGATTCTTTGCTCGTCACCGGGACTGTGGGTAGTTCTTCTACACCCTTGATCTCACCTGGCATAATCCTGGCGCGGTCCAGGACCCCGCGATAGTGAGGCACGTTCTCATAAGCACTCTTGATGAGGTAGCGCAGCACCCGATCGATCTCTTGTCGCGATTTGCGCAGTTTGAACCGCAGAAGAGAGTCGACTGACAGCATTTTGCCCCGTCCCGTGCCCCCTGGAAAGGCACCAGCGATCATGTATTCAAATCTCCCTAAGGTTCTCCCATACCAAGCTTCTGGTGTGAAGCAATTTCCCAAGAGGCGTCCTGGGAATCTGTTCCACCTCCTGCCAGTCGATCCGACAATCCTGACCCACCATTGGCCGTATCTTCCGGTTGATCTCTTCCAACACCGGTAAACGGCTACTGCACACACAGACGCAACCCCGAATAATAGAGCTGCGCGCGCCAATTCACCGGGCTGCCCTCCGTCTGATTCCGTGATTCAACTATCCTCCCTCTCCAGGAAGCTCACAATTGCCCTCCCCACCACTCCTGCAGGCGATATCATCTCCCATGGCACAGCGGTCGCTCTTCTCCTGGCTTTCCCATACCAAACTCCGAGCGTGCAGTAGCTTCCCATAGGGAGTCCGGGGGAGCTTCTCTGTCTCATGCCACTCTATCCGGCACTCCTGGCCCATCACCTGATGTATTTTCTCCTTGATCTCCTCCATCTCCTCTCCAGCTGGCTGATACCGTTCATCCGGCTTGTAGAAGATCTTGATCAGATCGAAGTCCTCTTGGAGCACCTGAAATTCCCCGACCCACTCGCGGGAGTAGAAGAGCTGGATGAAGTATCCGCCGTAGACCAGTTGGTTATCCGCGGTCAGAAACTGCTCCACAACTCGGCCTGTGATCTCTTCCAGCACTGGCAAAGGGCTACCGCAGGGACAATCTCCTGCGCCCACCCTTGCCATGTCACCTATCTCATACCGAATGAGCGGCATCGCCCAGTTGCGCAGCGGGGTGACAATGATCCGGCCCTCACCTCCCGGCGGAGCAGGCCGGCCATCGGGGTCGATCACCTCCACCCAGTTGTTGAAGGGGAACAGATGCATCTTGCCTTGAGAGCATTCCCCGGCGATAAGCCCATTCTCTCGGGAGCCATACACGTTGTAAACCTTGCAGTCAAAAACCTCCTCAATCAACTCCCTCATGAACCGGTAGAGGGTCTCGCAACTGGAGATGATCAACTCCGGTCGATGCATCCTTATGCCCTTCTTCTTGATGAATTTCGTCAATTCATACAAGAAATCAGCATAGCCGATTATAAGCGGTGGTCGCTTCCTGTTTACGGTGCGTGCAAATCCAGTCAAAACGTGGTCGGAGGCCTTACGCGGATCGAGATAGGTTTTTTGCGCCAGGAAATGGGCCACCCTCAGCCTGAGACGGCCCGTCTTGGAGAGGACCTTCGGCGGAGTCCAGATATATATCTTGCGGCTCCTTGCATAGTCCAGGTGACCCATATCGAGGAAAATCCGATAGTAGAACATGTGGGTTGCAAAATCCCACCGCTCGAACAGCCTATCATGAATGACGGTTACAGGCTCGCCGGTAGACCCGCCTGAGCTGATCTTGAACCACTTTCTGCCTGCCAGGTCTCTACTTTGAAGGTGGTCGAAATTCGCCCGGATGATCCTTCTGTTTAGAAGCGGGAATTCTTCCAGTGAAGTTGCCGGTATTCCTAGTGATTCGTAGTAGGGCACCATCGAAGTCGCGTGACGAAGTAGAGAACTCAGGTAATGGTCTGCCAGCTTTCCAGGATCTGAATCATGGATCTGCCGATAATACTTCTGCCAACCCCTGAAGCCGGACAGGTTGAGCCCGAAGTAATACAGATGGGCCCTCAAGTTCCTCACCATCTTGCCGTTCCTTCCTATTGCAGTTGGGCACTGTGGGGCTTGTGTTCGCGCTCATTCCGGTTGGGCTAACTGACGCACCGCCTTAACTGGAAC
>CAYFQZ010000149.1:0-2578 GCA_964345305.1 uncultured Ignavibacteria bacterium
TAACAGCAGTAGGCATTTTCGAAGAGTGAACGGGTAGTAAAATAACTTGACCCCCGGCAACCGCCTCGGCAAATCTGTCCCCTGTCGCATCCTGCACATCTGCCGGTCAATTGGCTGACGTCGAACTGTCTGTTGTAGGCGAAATTGCCCTCCTTATGCCATATCTCCGCCAGGGATTCTTCCCGCAGGTTCCCTTCAATGAACTCGTCTGCATAGATGGATGCACAGCCTCTAACGTTGCCTACACTGTCTATACCGACTACTCTCAAACCCGCTTGGCACCCCTGCCAGGCAGAGAGGGTTCCTGGCCTGTTTCTCAAATACATCTCGTTTTCATCATAGTAACCAATATCATCGCCTGCATAGATTCTGATATTTTGTCGGTTGCGTTTGTCTCTAATGAATCTGGTAATCAATGGAACCTTCACCGGATTCAAGAGAAATTCTTTATTTTGAGCCATGTTACCCATCCCAGTCGCAATCTGGATTTGCCAAACTGACACCCCATTGTTCGCAAAGAGGTCGTGCATTGGGTCCAAGTCATCAAAGTTAAAGTCCAGCAAGCTGGTTACAATTGCAATGGGGATATCTTCCCGACGAAGCCGCTCAAAAGCTTCCAATATTTTCTTGAACGACGTTCTCACATTCCTGATTCTGTTGTGATTGTCTTCCATGCCATCCACAGAAATAGCTACGTTAGTCAACTGTGCATATTTGATCTGAGCGATTTGGGCATCCCCTAGCATGAAGGCATTGGTAACGATGTTAACCGTAGCTCCGCCTTCGGACAGTTTTCTGGCTATTTCTTCCCATCTTTTGTAAAAAAACACCTCTCCGCCAATAAACGTAACTCGTCTGCAGCCAAGCTCTAACAGTTCATCGGCTATATCCAAGCATTCATCAATTGTGAGTTCATTCTTTCTTGCTTTACCAGCCACAGAACCACAGTGAATGCATCTCATATTGCACTGCAGTGTGAGCTCCCACACGCATACTTCAGGCACATACTCAACTTTGAACACCCGCACACCCCCTGCAAACAGAAGCTGTTTACGGTTCTTTGGGACCTGGTGCAAGCATAAAATAGGTGGCTGGCGATTCAAACTGTGCCTACCGCCAAGTGTCTCCGCCAGCTGAGTTTAGCCTGCGGAGGCCAGCCTTGGAGTCATTTTGCCACAGCTTGAACCGCCAGGCTGCCCCACTCAAAACCAAAGACCCCTATTTACCCCAGCCTATCAGAATCTTGCGGCTAGGTACAGAAAACTACAAATCGCTATTCGGGTGGAACCCCGTACCTAACTATGACGTCCGGTCCGAGTTCCACGAAGTCACAGTTTTCACCTGCTATATCCCTGATTTCTCGCTTCTGCCACTCGGTGAGATACATCCTTTTCAGGCTTGGATTGTCGCCAGGAGGACCCCAATACTTAAGGTTAGTTGGCGGATCTCGAGGCACTATCCAGCGGTGGCAATCAACTCCCAGGTGATCCTTTACCATTCTCATCTGCCAATCTTCCAGGTAAATGACCACATACTTTGTCGGATCTGTGAACTCTTCCATTGCATTTTCCTCCTTAAGATAATCAAGACTTTTGTATCACACTGTATCGCGCTGCGAGCCACGCGCCTCCGTGTCGTGGAGGATACGCCGGTCGTTGACCGTGATGTAGGCTTCCCTCCCAGCCGTGCCATTGCCCCGGACAGGCTCACGCCCTCTACGCGGGGTTGCGGCTCTTTGGGAGCCATTGTAACATCCAGTGCAGGGAATCGAGCCCTGCCAGGATACTGAGACAAACCTGCTCGTTCCTCCTCACCGTTTGTGTCTTATTCTCCACCTCTTTTCTCCGGTGGATCGGGTTTCGCTTGAGGCTGCGCTCCGGGCGCAAACCCGCCCGTCTTTTCCTCCAGAAACGCGAACAACATCTCCAGATTGGCGAAGCCGTGGCGTTCACCGGTATGCGGGCTCTCCAGGGAGGCCCGCCAGACGGGTTTTCCCTCGTCGTTGACCTGCCACAGGCGCAGCAGGTAGGCCAGGTAACCCGGTCGCTCAGCCGTCATCACTCTTCTCCCCAGCCGAGGTCGCCTGGTGATGAAGCGAGCCTGTGGTGAGACACCGATCTCACCGCCAAAACAGCAAAAGCCGATCGTCCTGATCTGTAGAAGACAATCGGCTCTCAATGTCTCTTGCTCACCTCCCACACCTTCCTCTACTACGTGAACTTTTGGCAGCGACGGGAGCAACGATGGAAAAACTGAATACCTGTTTTCAGATATATTATATCACCTCAACGTGGGGAATACGTGGGGAAAACGTGGGGGTTGACAAATCTCCTTCCACGACGTATAATAAAGCTAGATATCTTCATAAGCCAAGTTCTTGACAAACGATTCAAATTTTAAACACGGATGAACACGGACAAACACGGAGGAAGAGGAGAAAGCTAAGGGCATGGTTTTTCACATGAAGAAAAGAACTCTGTGTTGCTCCGTGTTCATCCGTGTCCTATTTCTGTTGACGCTTTGAGGCCGAGCTTCGCTAGAAGCTGACATAGACGTGGCTCCGTAAGCCCAGCGACTT
>CAYFQZ010000150.1:0-5447 GCA_964345305.1 uncultured Ignavibacteria bacterium
CAGGCGCTCCGATATGATGACCGAGAAGGGCGCCTCCAGAACGGTTTCGGGATTTCCTTGTTTTAGAGGCAGAGTAAAGATCTTCAAGAACTCCGGCTCGGCAGCATAACAGTTTTTGACCTCAACTACCTCGCCCTGCTTGAACTGCACGGGCAGGTCCCACAGCCGCCTCATTCGCACCATTCGTTCGACCTCAGGAAAAGCATCCCTGACTGCCGGACCGACTGCGGGCATTATGCTGGCCATCGATACTCGCGAGCCGCGAAGAGCGTAATGGCCATCGATCCTGTAGATTCGGTCTTTGTTCTCGTGGCAGCTTTCGAAGCTCAGTTCGCTGTTCACGTAGCCGATGATAAGCAGACATGCGGCAAGACCTATGGTCAGGCCCATGACATTAACGACCGTGTAAAGCTTCTGTCTGGTCAGGCTTCGTAATGCCGATTTGATATAGTTCCTGAGCATTCAAATCCTCCGCGTTATTCATACCTCAGAGCATCTACCGGGTTGGTCAGGGCGGTTCTGACTGCCTGAAAGCTCACGGTGATCAGGGCGATCAAAAACGCAAGGAGGCCTGCGAGAGCAAACGCCTCGCAGCCAACGCTGATCCGATAGGCATAGTTTTCCAGCCAGCGGGCCGCGGCATAATAGGCCGCTGGCCAAGCCAAGAGATTGGCGATCAAAACCAGCAGCAGGAATTCCTTTGAGACCAGTCGCGCCAGTCCAGGGACAGTGGCGCCCAGTACCTTCCTGATTCCGATTTCCTTTGTGCGACGGCCAACGGCCAGCATGGTTATTCCAAGTAAACCCAAAGACGCGATCAATATTGCGAAAAAGGAGGAATAGCCAAAGATACTGCTCCATCTTTCCTCAGCGGCGTATTGCCGATTGAAGTCCTCATCCAAAAAGTAGTACTCGAAAGGCACATCGGGGGCAATCTTGGACCAGGTTCTCCCGACCATGCCGATCGTTTGCTGGACATTCTCTGGATCAATCTTTATCGCAATGTATGAGACAGGGTATCTCGGCGACATGTGCAAGACGGCAGGCTCAACATCGGTGTGTAGCGAAAGATAGTTAAAATTCCGAACTACTCCTACTATGGTGCCAATGTTGTCTTCCAGTGCCCTGACCGGGACTCTCACTTTCTCGCCCAGGGGCGACTGGTGACCGAATCTGTCTACGAAGGCCTCGTTCACTAGCACGGAATGCCCGGGATCTGCCGGAAAATTAACGGAAAAATTCCTTCCTTGAGCCAATTCCATGCCCATGGTAGAGAGATAATTCTGGTCGATCCTGAATACGTAGCACTCAGCGTCCATATCAGCACACTCTGCCATGGTGCCCATATAAGTGCTGACTCTTCCTAGCGATTCCCCAGCGCCGGCAATGCTGATAATCGACGGCTCGGATCTCAATTCGTTTCTCAAAAGTCCCAGCGCCTGTTCGCCGTCAGCAGTTCCCGTGTTGATGACAACCACCTGGTCGTCTTCGAAACCCAGGTTCATGTTCTTCATGTGGTTCAGCTGACGCGACATCAGCAGAGTGCAGATGATGAAGAATATGGAAAGGGAGAACTGTAGAACGACCAGCGAACGCGTGAAGACGCCTGGTTTGCTCACTCTGAGCGACCCTTTTATGATCTCCGCAGGGTTGAATCGTGACAGATAAAGTGCGGGATAAGCTCCGGCAGCAACACTCACCAGCAGCATAAGACCTAACAGTGTCGGCAGAATGGTCCAGTTTCCCAAGATGTCGAAGGCCAGCCGGGTGTTTGCCAGCCCGTTGAAAACGGGCACTAGAACCTCCGCCAGCACCAGAGCGATGCACATGGCCAAGACCGTCAGGGCCACGGATTCTCCCATAAACTGCTTGACCAGCTCCCTGCGGCCGGCGCCCACGATCTTTCGGGTTCCGATCTCCTTGAGACGAGTCGAAGCTTGACCCACAGCGAGATTGGTGACGTTGATGCAGGCTAAGATGAGTATGAAGACGCCAATCCCGAGAAGCATGTAGAGATATATCGGATTATTAGTGGGCTCGAACCGGTAACTTATGCGTGGATTGAGATGGATATCCTTCAGCGGCTGGAGATGGAACCGGGCCCGATCCAGATCGTCACCGAAAATGGGTCTAAGGTGCGTCTCCAGAAATCCCGGGAGCTTTTGCTCCAGCATTGCTGGAGACGTGCCCTTGGCCACCTGAACATATGTCCGGGTGGTAAGCGCTCCCCAGTTGTCCGTCAGCTGCGGACTCAGGTTATCCAGGATGGCGGCGTAAGGCAGAAGGAAATCGAACCTGATGGTTGAATTGTGTGGAACGTTCTCGACCACGCCCGTGACAACAAAGTCAACGAAATCATTCCCTCCCTTAATGGAGATGGCTTTGCCCATTGGGTCACTATCTCCGAAGTACTTCTCTGCAGCTGCTTCGCTCAATACCACCGAATGCTTCTCCTCTAGCGCCACACTCGGGTTGCCCTTCAGCATCTCGAAGGAGAACATGGAAAGCATGTCAGGATCGGCAAAGAGCAGGAGTTCGTTGAACACCCTGCCATTGCTCTTCACCACTGTGGTTTGGTTCAGGAAGCGACTGAAGCAAATCACCTCAGGGTATTGATCTGCCAAGGCAGGCCCCAGCGGAATCGGCGTGAGTGCACTGTAATCCCACTCACCGGTCTCCTCCTGGAAGGAGCCAACGAATCTGTAAATGTCATCTGCATTCTGGTGAAACCCATCATAGGTTAGCTCCATGCGGACATACTGGAAGATCAGGAGGCATACTGCCAGCCCAATGGACAGGCCGATAGTGTTGATCAGCGAATAGCCCTTGTGCCTGACGAGATTCCTTATGGCAACGTTGAGGTAGTTTTTCAGCATCTCTTTTTCACCTCGGGTCAGGAGCGCCAATTGAATATCGTCTACTCATATCTCAGAGTGTCAACCGGGTTGGTCAGGGCGGCTCTTATCGCCTGCGAGCCTACCGTGATCAGAGTGATAATCAGGGCAAACAGCGCCGCCAGAAGAAACGTGCCCAGGCCTATGTTTATCCGATAAGCGAACTCCTCCAGCCAACGGCTCATGGCATAGTAGGCGATGGGCCAAGCAATGAGGTTGGCCAGAGCCACGAGGATCAAGAATTCCTTGGATAAAAGTCGGACTATGCTGCCCACCGAGGCGCCCAGCACCTTGCGTATTCCAATCTCCTTGGTGCGTCTCTCAGCTGCGTAAGAGGCCAATGCCAAAAGTCCCAGACAGGCGATGAAGAGTCCCAGAACGGTAAAGACAGCGAATATCTTGCCTACCCTCTCTTCGGCGCGGTACTGCCGGTCAAAAGATGCGTTCAAGAAGAAGTAGTCGAACGGATATTCAGGAAAGAGCTCCTGCCATTTTTCCCTTACGAAGGCAACGGTCTGCTCAACATCCTCCGTTCTCACGGTAAGCGTCACGTTTCGAAACATGCGGGGTCGGTAGAGCATAACCAGAGGCTCAACCGTAGACTGCAAGCCCCGGTAATGGAAATCTCCGACCACGCCGATGATCTCCATCACTTTTTCGTCGTAACATCCCAATAGCTGCTGACCGACTGCCTCCTGGGGTGAAGAAAAGCCCAGCTGCTCTGCGGCGGTCTGGTTGATGATATAGCCCCCCTGAAGATCGTCATCATTCTGCTCCCGGAAGGCGCTGCCGACGAGAACATCGATTCCGTATTGGGGGATGAAGTCATGATCTACGTACATGTAGTTCATGGCCCGCAACTTCTCGTCGCTTTCCGTGGCCAGCTTGGTGGTCCAGCAAGAGAGATGTTGGCCCGGCAACTGTGCGGAGGCGGTGGCACCGACCACACCCGTGTGCCTGGAGAACTCGGTTTTGATCGACTCGAAACCTTCCACCGCTCTGGCCGCGCGGCCCAGAGGGATCACCAGCTTCTGCTCTTTGTCAAAGCCCAGATCCTTGTTTTTCATGAAGTTGATCTGCTGGTACGCCAGCAGGGTCCCGATTACCAGTATAATGGAGATGGAGAACTGTCCCGCCACCAATACCTTTCTCAAGGTGGTACCGCCACGGCCTGAAGTGGAGGTCCCTCGCAGCATGTCCGCAGGACGAAAGGCGGACAGAAAGAAGGCGGGATAGCTTCCGGAGGCTATGCCGACGACGATGGCCAGGCCGATTAAAGCCAGCAGCCATGCGGGCTCGATCAGGCTGCCGATATGAAACCCGATGCCGGTGAGTTGATTGAACAAGGGTGAGGCCAGTTCCACCAACACCAGAGCCACCACCAGGGCAGCTGCCGAGAGGAGCACCGACTCCGAGAGAAACTGGACTGCCAGACGAAATCGCCCCGCGCCCACTGCCTTTCTTAAGCCGACCTCTTTGGCCCTGCCGGTAAACCGTGCAGTGGTCAGGTTGGTGAAATTGATGCAGGCCAATAGCAAGATGAAGAAGCCAACCGTGCAGAATATGTAGAGATAAAGCGGGCTGCCCGCCGGTTCGGTCTCCCCTATCAGGTGCGAATACAGGTGTATGCTCCGCACCGGCTGGAGGAATAGAATCAACGTCTCGCCGCTTGCTTTCAGCTCTTCGCCCACGTGCCTCTCGGCGAAAACCTTCAACTGCTCGGAGAAGGCTGCCAGGTCGGTGTTGGGAGCAAGCTTGACATAGGTGTAGAAATTGCTGAGGAACCAATTGGTCAACCCGCCGTATCCAGTGGCCTCCAGTGTGCTGAAGGATATCATTATCTCGTGTTTGACATGGGTGTTCGGTGGACAGTTGGCGGCCACGCCGGTGATCTCAAGATCGAATCCCTGAACATTGAGGGTCTGACCAATCGGGGACTCATCCCCGAAGTATTTCCGGGCCAGGCGCTGGGATATCACCACGGTCATGGGCCTCTCCAGCGCGGTCTTGGAATCACCTTCGAGTAAAGGGATGGTCAGAATCCGGGGGAGGTCGGTCTCTGCAAACCAACAGCGCTCCTCGTAGAAGACCTTTTCGTCCCGCGTGACCAGCAGGTTGCCCACCCGCAGCATCCGGGTGGCATATTCTATCTGGGGATAATCTTCCTTCAATGCCGGAGCCATCGGGGCGGAGGTCACCGCCGCAATCCTCCTCTCCTGCTGAGATTGGCCGTCCTGGGCCACCCGGAATACGCGGTCTCCGTCGAGGTGATAGTTGTCGTAGCTCAACTCGTAGGCCACATACTGAGCTATCAGAATGCAGCAAGCCATCCCGATGGCCAAACCGACGACGTTGATCAGAGAATAGGCTTTGTTCCGTGCGGCGTGCCTTAGGGCGACCCTCAGGTAGTTGCGCATCATAATCCGATCTCCTTACAGCTTGTCCACAATCCATCCGTCCTTCAGGTAGATGATCCGGTTGCCGTATGAGGCGTTCTTCTCAGAGTGGGTCACCTGGATTATCGTAGTTCCTTCTTTATTCAGCCTGGAGAGC
>CAYFQZ010000151.1:0-11451 GCA_964345305.1 uncultured Ignavibacteria bacterium
CCTTCCCAGACGGGCCGTCCGGCCAGGCGGATCTTCGATGTCCGTTATCATATAGCGTCACGGACGAGGCGTCCGTGACGAACAAGGACGAATTTTCCTTCCACAGATATTTCCCACAACTTCAATCCTTGCCTCGACGTCCAGCAGAGCTTATATTGGCTGTTGAACATCGTCAAACACGTGGAGCATGGTGGCAACGAACCTGAAATCCGTCCGGGGAGCAATGCCTATTGACTGGCTTATGGCTGGCGAGTCGTTCGTCAGGTATCGCACCCTGGTAGACTTAGTAGGCAAACCAGAGAGTAACAAAGAAGTCGAGAGGGCCAAAACACAGGTTCGCCGCCACAGCTTGGTCAAACAAATCCTTGCCAGGCAGAACGAGGACGGCTACTGGGGCACTGCCCGCGACATCTATAAATGGTGGCCCAAGAAGGATACCACCTTTTGGCTTCTAGGAGTACTGGCCGACTTTGGGTTCACAAGAGAAGACAAGAAGATGGCGCGGGCTTGCGAATACGTTTTCAGCACGCAGCTTCCCTGCGGCGGCTTCGGCTGGGCGCCTCCCCCTACCCCGGCTGAGTGCTTCACCGGCATATTGACGCAGTCACTGGCAAACTCAGGATATGCCTCTGATTCACGGGTGGGCAGAGCCCACGAGTGGCTCATGCAGCGGCAGCGTCTTGACGGCGGTTTCTGGTGTAAGAATACAGGTCAGCCCGGCGGCCTAAGGGAGAAAGAGCCGAGCTGTGCCCTTGCTACGCTATGCGTATTGGCTGCTCTTATCCAGGACCCTGAACTCAAACAGAGCACGACCGTTTCGAAGGCTGCGCAATTCCTGCTGAAATGCTGGGACAACAGGGGAAGGATAAAGTTCGCCGGACACGATTCCCAAATCGGCACAGGCTGGGGAAGACTCCAGTATCCTTTCACCGACTATCGCATCCTGAAATACTTGGACGCCCTATCGCAACTTGAATTCGCCAGAACCGATTCCCGGATGAGGGCCATGATCGATCTGCTTCTGGAAAAGCGAGACGAAGAGGGGCGCTTCTATGCCGAGTCAGTGCACAAAACCTGGCGCGGTTTCGATTTTGGTCAAAAAAAATCACCCAGCCGGTGGATAACTGTGATAGCCTATCGTATCTTAAAGAGGATGACGGAGGGGTAAAGAATTTGGCTCGCGACACTGGATACGAAAAGTGTGCTCATCTTTACGACCTGTTTGACACCAAGGAGAACATAGAGTTCTTCCTGCATTACGGTTTCGAAGCGGGGGAGATACTCGACATCGGTGCAGGCACGGGTCGTATAGCGTTTCCGCTGGCCGAGAAAGACGTGAAGGTATTCTGTGTCGAGCCTTCGCCTGCCATGCGCGAGCAGTTTGAGAAAAAGCTCGGGACACGTCCTGAGCTTGCGGAGAATATCCAGCTCATAGGGGGCCATGCTTCCTCATTCGACTTCAAGCGTACTTTTCCGGCAGCCATCCTTTCCGGTAGCTTTGACCACTTCATGGATGATCAGGAGCGCGTGTCTTCCCTGCGCAACATTGCCAAGCATCTTCAGCCGGGGGGGACGCTCGTCTTCGACGTGGGCATAGGATACATGGACGATAGCCCGCTCAAGCCGGCTGGACAGGTCGATTTGGGCGACAAGCACTACCGCCGCTTCGTTTCCAGGAAGCGCCTGCCGGATGGGAAGCTGGATTGGCTTTTGATCTACGAGGTGTATCAGTCCGGCAAGCTGATAGAGCGGATCGAAGAGCACTCCCAGTGCGGCACTATCGATCGTGCCAAGATCCATCGTCTGCTGGAAGAGACCGGGTTCGAGATCAAGAAAGAATTCGGTGACTGGGATTTCAAAGAGTATGAGGAGGGGAATTTGCTTTTGATAGTGGAGGCGATGAAAGTGTAGGGGTCGCATTCATGCGACCCGCGTCCGATCAAGAGATCAAAATTCAAAATGAAAAGTTCAAGCAGACGCTTGCCCCCGGACGGGCCTGTATGGGTGTCTGGGCAAAATTTCAATTCAAAATTCAAAGAGACTGTGGTTTGACTACGGGACTTTTGTATTCTGGTGTTTTATCTCGAATCGACCCGCTGGATCACCCTCTGCCCGGGGACGACACGGCTTCAGAGTAGCTTTCTGTGCATCTGAATTGAAATGGGATACGATGAAGTATATAAGAAGAACGAAGACTACTTTGGAGCGGAGCCCTCGTCGATACTTAGGAGATACTATCATCTAATAGACAAGAGCAAGCCGGTGTTGGACGTGGGAGTGGGGCAGGGGCGCAATACGTTTTTCCTGGCAAGAGAAGGTCTCTCGGTGGACGCCATCGACCCTTCGCAAGCGGCGATAGATACGGTTTCGGCAATTGCCAAGAAAGAAAAGTTTCCGGTGCGCACTTATCGCTGCGGCCTGGAGGAGTTTAAGCCTGCGGTCGATTCTTACGCCGCGATTCTACTGTTCGGGCTTATTCAGGAGTTCGAGTGGGAATCGATTCTTCTCACCTTCTACAAAGCGAGGAGATGGACCAAAAAAGGCGGCTTGATTTTCGTTACGGCATTTACGACTGCAGATCCCTCGTTTTCCCAGGTCGCTGGCGAGTGGAGGAAGATCAAAAGGAATTCTTTTGCCTCAGGAGACGGGCGCATAGCGACTTTTCTGGAACCTGACGAGATTCTTCAGTTCTTTGGGGGCTGCGAGGTAATACATCATTGGGAAGGTATGGGAGCCGAGCACCGGCACGGTGAGGGGCCGGTTGAACAGCATGCGGTGGCCGAGGCGGTTTTTCGGCGGTAGGCGGCCTAACCCGGGCGCGGCGACTGACACGTCGTAAACCTGAAGTGGTTGGGATCGATGAATCCCGTCGGAGGCTCAGAAACTTGCATGTTTCCCGTTTCGTATTATATTCCTGCAAACAGGAGGAATCATGAATAATGAGGAACCGGCATTCCACTATGTCTGTACCCGGGACGAGGCGCAAGAGATTGCCGGAAGCTTCGATCGTTACTGGGTGATGAATTGCGGATGCCGCGAGGAGCGGGGGGCCAAATGCGCCCGTTCGCGGATGGACCTCTGCCTGGTGTTCAGGCAGGATAGCGGAGGCAGCGGCGGGTCGGGCAAGAAGGAGATATCCAAGGCCGAACTGGATGAGATCTTCCGGGAAGCAGAGGAGAAGCATCTGGTAACCAGGCCGTTTCGCAGCGATGAGGATAGAACCAAGATCGAGGGCATCTGCTTTTGCTGCGACGACTGCTGCTGGTACTTCCAAAAGCCAACCGAGTACACCAGCGACAAAGGAAGCCTTATCGAAAAGACCACAATGGATGAATGCACCCACTGCGGGGAGTGCGTGGAGGTCTGCTACTTCAAAGCCAAGAAGATGGAAGATGGGGTGCTGAAGATAGACCGAGATGAATGTTATGGCTGCGGGCTTTGTATGGATGTTTGTCCGACCGAATGTATTGAGATGGTCCGGAGAGGATGATCGAAGAATATATAACAAATCCGGAATTCGAGACCTACTACCCGAAGCTGAACGGTCTTCGCCCCAGGGTGGTCAAAGATCTGCCCATCAAACCGGGGATGCACATTTTGGACGTTGCTGCGGGTGAGGCGTATTTTGCCATGGAGGTAGCCAGGCGTGACAGCACTTTGCAGGTTACCGGAATCGAGCTCACACAGACCGGTATAAGACATTCGAAGAAGAACATTCGAAGGACAACGCTTGGGGACCGTGTGAAGGTTGTGCAGATGGACGCCACCGCGATGAACTTCGGTCCGGAAGAGTTCGATATGGCGGTCAACTTTACCGGGCTTGAAGACATTCACATGACCAGAGGCAGAGACGGGGTTGAGAAGACATTCCGCGAGGTGGCCAGGGTACTGAAGCCGGATAGTTTCTTCTGTTTCGTGGTGATGCCTCACGAGGAGATGGAGACCGAGGCCCAAAAGATCGAGGTGGCTCTTTTTTCCTATATCTGCGATGCCACCTGGCTTAGCCTGGGCGAGTACAAGAGGATGCTGGAGAACGCAGGATTCACACTGGTCAAACAAGAAACCTATTACACAGGCAGGAAGCTCACCCCGGAACAGGCCAAGGCGGAGATCAGATTCGCAATAAAGAACGATCCAAAGATTTACGGGATCACCACACCGTCCTTTGACGACGTTTGGGCCAAGTTCGGGCCGCAGATCGAGAAAAACGGCCTGGGTCACTATTCCAAGGTTGTGTTGATAATCGGCCAGAAGCGCAGCTTGGGTTTTTCAAGCGGGTAGCGGAAGGCTTGGGCCTTCCACCATGGAAACCTTACTTCGACCCTTCGACAGGCTCACCGTGCCTGGCAGAAGCTCAGGACGAGAAAGGTCGTTGCCGGACGGTGTTCCGGTTCGGAACATACGAGAACCGTCTTCCCCTTCAGATTCTGCAATTTAGCTTTCAATCGTCTGATAGATTTTGTATATTCGACCGGTTGATCGGATCAACAATCAGCAAGGAGGCGGACTATGAAGGGACCGTTTGTTTTGTTCGTTCTCTGTCTGCTGCCCCTGGCTTTCCATTATTCGGGCAAGGCTTCCGGGAGGAACCAGAAGGGACTCTCGCTGGAGGATGCCTTCAACCTGTATGTACGGGCCGTCCAGAACTCGGACCTCGAGGGCTTGTTCAGCACGGTTACCGACACCGAGGATTTCTTCTTCCTCACCGCGGATGGAAGAACGCTTGACCGCGACGAATATTACAACTTTCACCAGGAGTGGTTCAAGGTGACCGACTGGGAGATGCCGGTGAAGCTCCTGAAGGTAAGGCACGGCAAGGACTACGGTTACACCGAGGCCATCTTCTATTACAAGGAGAAGACGCCGGATGGCAGGACCTACAACCTGGAATCGTATTTCACGCTGATATTCCGCAGGGAAGATGGCATGTGGAAGGTGGTGGCGGACGTGTGCACGCCTATCAAGCGGTATCTCAGCGAACCTGACGGGGAAACAAGTTACGACATGGATCAGGAATACCTCTTCAAGATCATGAAGACCCGGCGGACGGTGCGAAAGTACAAGTCTGATCCGGTTCCGAGTGAACACATTAAGAAGATACTTGACGCAGCCCGCTTCGCACCGACCGCGGGCAATGTCCAGCCCTGGAAATTCGTGGTGATCCAAGATCGAAAAAGACTGGACTCATTGGGTGAGCTCTTGAAGAAGTCCTGGGAGGAAAAGATCACCGCAAGCGAAAACCTGGATGATGAGAAGAAGAAATCGTACATCGAAGGCGGCAAGGAAGCTATCGACGGGGTGATGTCCGCCCCGGTTTACGTGATGGTCTTCGTGGACACGACAACCTATCCCAAGTATGCTATCTGGGATGGCTGCCTGGCGGTTGAGAACCTGATGCTTGCCGCCAGATCCCTGGGATACGGAACCGGCTTCTTTACCAGCTATTTTCCTGAAGACCTTGTCAAGTCCTTCGTCAAAGCTCCCGACGACCTCCGGTTCATTTGCGCAACGCCGATCGGCATACCGGAGAAGTGGCCGGAGACACCGGAGAAGAAGAACCTGGGGGAATTCATCACGCACGAGAGTTTCGATGAAGAATAACGTCCTGAAGCAGTAAGGTTAAGAACAGGAGGGAGACCATGAAGTCAAAAGTCTGTGGTTTCACGTCCGTCGTCGCAAGTCTGATTTTCCTTTTGATAGGAGGATGCCCGGTGATCGGTCAATTGTGGTGGGAAGACTCCAAAGAGAAACACGACTATGATTTGTCAGGATACCGTTTTCTGGTGGTGCTGGGTGAGGATTTCGATTTCCAGGAAGCCCAGATAATAAAGCAGCATTGGGAGGAATGGGGAGCCGAGGTTGACGTCGCCGGCACGGACGTGGAATTGACCGGCCACGTCTGGAAGCGCAAAGATGGGCAATGGGACCGCTCCGAGACCAGGAAGGTTTACACCGACCTGCTCATCTCCGAGATCGATCTTTCCCGTTATCAGGCCATCTTTTTTCCCGGTGGCAGCGGTCCCAAGAATCTGCTGGAAAGGGAACGGACCAAGGTCGTCGAGCTGATCCAGGAGGCCGATCGGAAGGGCATTGTGCTGGCAGCCATCTGTCACGGGCCTCAGGTTCTGGCAGCGGCCCGCGTGGTTGAAGATCGGAAGGTGACAGGTCACCATGAGGTGGTGGAGGATATCACCGGGGCCGGCGGCGAATACGTCAACAAGGTCTGCGTGGTGGATGAGAATACCGTCACCGGTAACTGGCCTTATTTCGAAACCATGGCGGTGAAGGTTGCAGAGAGGGTTCTCTATCCTCAGGGAGGCGGGCCTAGCGAGACTTCGGAGTTCGAGACCGACCCGGTTCTGAAGGCTATCAGAGAGCGAAGAAGCGTTCGCAGGTTTGAGGAAAGAGATGTGGAGCCGTCCAAAATACAGCTAATCCTGAAAGCCGCCACCTGGGCGCCGTCAGCTAACAACAATCAGCCGTGGAAATTCGTGGTGGTCAATAACAGAGCGACCAAAGAGAAACTGCTGGACAGCTTCATGAATCGGATGAAGGATTACTACGAGAGTCATGGAATTCCAGCGGACAGGATCAAAGCTTTCTGGCAGGGCATCTTCTCGGCGCCGGTGCACATATTCGCGTTCTGCGATACCAGCGTGGTGGAGATCGAGGAAGGATTCGAAGAGATAGAGATGCTGTGGAGCACTCAAGGAGTCGCCGCGGCGTGTCAGAACGCTCTTCTCGCTGCGCATGCTCTGGGCCTGGGCAGCGTGTGGACAGGAGCTTCTTTGATAGTGGAGAAGGACGTCAAAGATATGCTCAACGTTCCCGAAGGCGTCCGGCTCATGACCATGATCGCTGTCGGTTACCCCGCCCATGAGCCTCTGCCCCCGGTGCGCAGGCCGCTGTCGGACGTTATGTTCTTTGAAGAATGGGAGAGGGATTAAGAGATCTCCAAAGAGGCCAGATCCCGCATAATGATCAGGCAGATAACAGACGGCGATTTCGGCCGAGTGGCGGAATTCCTTCATCAGTTGTGGCCGGAAAGACGAATCGACTACCAGGAAGCCAGGAAGGTGGTGAAGAAGTACATCAGGGAATCGAGCTACCACATTTACGGATACGAAGAGAAGGGCGTTCTTCTCGGCATGGTTACGGTGTCCTTCCGATGGGCAATCTTCTACGAAGGGAAAGTGGCAACCATCGAAGAGCTGGCAGTCGATCCGGCCCATCAGGGAAAGGGCATCGGAACGAAGTTGGTGAAATTCGTTGAGGACCACCTAGTCAAGGAGGGCAAGGCCAGGGGAATAGAACTAAGCTCGGATCTTCGCAGGAAAGAGACACATAAGTTCTGGGAGAAGCTGGGATATCCCAAGCGGGCGTTTGAGTTTAGAAAAAGGCTGAATTGAAGCGGCATCCGGTCAAACGGCAGGCGAGCAGATCAACCAAATGAGAGTCTCTTAAGAGCAAGCTTGTGAGCGGTCGTGCGTAGGTTGGCAGTTAGAAACCTGAGTGCAAGGAGGAAGGCGACATGGGGCGAATCCACTGGCAGGTGATACTGGGAGCAGTGTTGGTGGCGCTCTCGGCGATCGTGTACGTGGTTCACTATCTGATATTTAGAGACGCACACCACATATTCATCTACCTGGTAGGCGATATCGCCTTTGTGTTCTTCGAGGTTTTGCTGGTCACTTTGATCATCCATAAGCTGCTCACCGACAGGGAGAGGCGAAGCCGTCTGGAAAAGCTGAACATGGTGATAGGTGCCTTCTTCAGCGAGGTGGGAACGCATCTTCTGACCTACTTTTCCGATTTCGACCCCAAGTTGGAGCAGATAAGAACAGAGCTGGTCGTTACCCAGGGCTGGTCGGAGAAGGAGTTCTCCGCAGTGAGCAGGCGGCTTAAGGTTTACGACTATGGAATAGACATACACGAGGTGGAGCTGGCGGAGCTGCGAGCCTTCCTGGTCGGCAAGAGGAATTTCCTTCTCAGGCTTTTGGAGAACCCGAATCTGCTGGAGCACGAGTCGTTTACCGAGCTTCTTCGGGCGGTCTTTCACCTGACAGAGGAGTTGGGAAACAGAGAGGATGTGTCTGGCCTTCCGGACTCCGATCTGACGCATATCGCCGGCGACATCAAGAGAGCTTACGTCCACCTGGTTTCCCAGTGGCTGGATTACATGAAGCACCTGAAGGACAACTATCCATATTTGTTCTCCCTTGCCATCAGGACCAACCCGTTTGACCGGGAGGCGTCGTCGATAGTGAAATGAGCAGCCGGTTTTCTTTTGACAATAGCCCAGAAGTCCCCATATTATTATACCATGAAGCCGGGAGTGGTCAGGCCAATTGCCATATGTGTTTTCTGGCGCGGCGATAAGCTGTTTCTGGCGGAAGGATACGATTCTGTCAAGAAAGAAACCTTCTACCGCCCGCTGGGAGGCGCCATCGAGTTCGGGGAACGAGGTCGTGATTCTATTATTCGGGAGCTGCGAGAGGAGATGCAAGCAGAGATCAAGGACATCGTGCACGTCGATACCATAGAGAACATATTCACCCATAACGGGCAACCCGGCCACGAAATCGTGCTGGTGTACGAGGCCAAGTTCGCCGATTCGCACTTGTACGAAGTGGAATCAGTGAAGCTGAAGGATAACGGTGACTGGTTTGTTGCATCATGGAAGCCGATAAACCATTTCCGGACCGGCGGAGCTCCGCTGTATCCAGATGGACTCATCGACGTGCTGGACAGGAGGCCGTGAGATCCGTAACACTGCAAACGACCCTGCTGCAGGCCTGTTCATTGCGGTGCTCAAACATGGTCAAACCCGTGTTCCAAGTGAAGTCTTCGCGCTGTTCGCTTCAGGTAGCTAGACAAAGGGAGAAAACAGGCGGACGTTGCGGGGCAAACAGTGGGTTAGACCAACCAACAGTGCAATTCTGGATGTGATCTGTGCTGTGTGCGTTAAAGGATTACCTGGATTACCGCAGGAATCGCAATCTGTATGATCTTAGGAAAGATCCAATCATGAAATGGAGCTTTCAAGGCCGTATCCCAGATCAGGTGGTCGACCAGTTACAGGCCGGGGACACGATCTTTGTTTTCACCGGGTCTTCGATGATCTCATGGGCCGTAATGTATATGACGAACGCAAGGATAAGTCACGTATGCACATACACCGGTGATCGGACGGTAACGCATGCCACTACCGGGGGGGTCGTTAGACAACCGCTATATGCCCTGTACGGCCCAGAGCGGGCTTTCCTGGTATGCCACCTTGTGAATGTCTCGAGCAAGCAAAGAAAGGAAGCGGCTGCTCGATCCGGAGAGCTCGTGGGGTCGCCGTTTTCCTTCCAAGCCTTGAGAAGAAAATTCGTTCGAATCATCTTTGGAACGGACAAACCTTATTACCGGTTGCGATTCCTTATCGATCTAACGATAGTATTGCTCCTCCTCGACATAGTACCTATTGCACTCTTGGGCGAGGTCATATTCGTTTGGTTGTTAGTGCCCTATTCGCTAATCGTGGTGATCAATTTCATGATGTGGAGCAGGGTCCCAATTCCCTTCGACGAGAACTATGCAAAGCCCGTGGACATTTTTAGATTCCTGATGGTCTCCGGTGGGGAGATATATGCTAATCCGCAGGCGCTGCAGGGAAAGTGATCCTCTGTGCGTGTGCTGAGAACAAAAACTGATCTTTCCACTTCACGTCTCACCGGAAATCGTCTTGCCTGCGGCTGGGCTGCGACTGATATGCCTGGCCTTTCCACCAGAACTAATGAGCAGGTGGATGAAAATGAGCGTCGTATCCTCACAGATAAAGGCTGATTTATTCGGCAAAGGCGCATCGCTGGTCGGCTTTGCCGATTTAGTGCAAATCCCCTCAGACGTTCGCGACTCAATGAGGTTTGCCGTTTCCATTGCCGCGGCATTGGATCCAATCATTGTGGCCGAGATCCATGATGGTCCCACCAAAGAGTATCATGCAGAGTACCGAAGGGCCAACGCTCTCTTGTGGGAGCTAGCACAATATGCCTCGTCCTTGATAGAAGATCTTGGATGCCGAGCTATCCCCAGGAAGCCGACCCATGCAGGGATTGATTCTACAACGCAAAGCACCCTTCTTCCGCACAAGACCGTTGCCACGCGGGCGGGTCTCGGATGGATTGGCAAATGCGCTCTTCTGGTGACTGAGGAGTTTGGCTCGGCGATGAGGATCACTTCGGTTCTAACTGATGCTGAACTGGAAGCGGCCACTCCAGTGGAAGGTTCCCGCTGCGGCGACTGCACGCTCTGCGTGGAGTCTTGTCCTGGGAAAGCACCTTCGGGAAAGAACTGGAAGGCTCCTGTTCCCCGCGATTCGTTTTTTGATGCTTTTGCCTGTGCTGCGGCCGCCCGTGAACGGGCGATGGCCAAGATCGGCATTGACGACACCATATGTGGAATCTGCATCTCAAGTTGTCCCTGGACCGAGAAGTACATCAAGAGAAAAGGCGGCGCATAAGAGCCCCCCGCATCCGACCATACTCTTCTCTTGATTTGCCTTCACAAATTGGCTATCATACGAGCCGAATTGAAATACAGTCGACCCGTATAGTTGGACTATCATGGAAAAATCCGAATTGGCCGCACGAATAAAGGCGGCCTCATACCTGACAGGCCAGTTCATACTGCGATCGGGGAAGACCAGTTCCTTCTACTGGGACAAGTATCGCTTCGAGAGTGACCCGAAGTTGTTGGATGCAGTGGTTGAAGAAATGCGGACGCTTCTTCCTGGTTCCTTCGACAAGCTGGCGGGCTTAGAGATGGGAGGCATTCCACTAGCCACGGTGCTCTCGCTCAAAACCGGGTATCCTTGTCTTTTCGTCCGCAAGACAGCTAAAACTTACGGCACCTGCAACCTGGTGGAAGGAGGATTCGAGGCGGGGGAGACAGCAGTAGTGATTGAAGACGTCATCACCGTCGCAGGACAGGTTTGCTCTTCGGTGAAACAGATGCGGGAGCTGGGCTTGAAGATTCAAAACGTAGTCTGCGTTATCGATCGGCAACAAGGAGGCAGCGAGAACCTTGAGAAGATAGGTTGCTCGCTTGTCTCGGTTTTCACTCTGGAAGAACTGGAACGTCTGACGCGTGATAATGCGTAAGGGCTGTTCCGTGCGCCGCAGAGCTTGACCCACTCCTCTCGAACCCAGCCTTCACCAGAAAAGAGGATAACCATATGTTCCACAACATACCCAGCGCAATCGAAGAGAGAATGCGTTACCTGCAGTCTCTGGACAAACAGGAGAGGCTGGCTGGAAAGCCGATGCTGCGGAGGCTTCGGCAGATACCTCCGGAGACGGGCAAGTTCATAGCCTTGCTTGCTGCAAGTGCACCAAAAGGAACGTACCTGGAGATCGGTACAAGCGGCGGCTATTCCACGCTCTGGCTGGCGCTGGCGTGTAAGGA
>CAYFQZ010000152.1:0-5276 GCA_964345305.1 uncultured Ignavibacteria bacterium
CCACACAGCGGCCAGTCTTGGCTCTTGATCCTCTATTCGGAATTCGAGTCCCACAGGGTTCTTCTCAAGTGGACGATTCTGCTTCTCCACGATCAAAGGGCTCCTTATCATGTCGTATATCCACGAGCCGAAAAAAAGAGTTCCTCCTGCAAGTGCTACTGCAAACCCCTCTCGTGTCGGACTTGATCTACCCCAACCCGTCGAGGTACCCCCGAGAACAAGAGCGGCTCCAGCCAGTTCAGTCCCCAGTAGAAGAAACCCTGTTGCCGTTTTGCCCGCATAGAAGTGACCCGCACCGTGAGCGATTACTCCGGGGACAACCGCATAAACAAACGCCTTGAAAGGCTCTTTGGGTTTGCCAGTCGCGACACGTATGCTCGAAAGGGAATCTCTAACGGTGAGGCTCTCCAACTCTTCCGCCTGCTGGGTAAAGAGAGAGTTGAAACGATTATCTGGCTGCTGGGTTGCGAGGGGACTGTTGGAGAGATTGTCGGGAGCCCCACTTGTCGACGCGGTTGCGTTGCCAGACAAGAGACAGGCCAGAAGTGGGGCTAATAGAATCGACCTTCCGGCGATGTTCATCCGAACGTATCCCTGTTTAGACCGTTAGAAGCAGACCGGAAGCGGTGGGCCACTCGACTGACGATTCCGCGGCTAAAACCGCCAAACGAAGGCCAATCTTGGCCCTCCGATTTGGCTGACTCCGCCAAGAAACCCAAGTCCCACGCCGAGCAACTCGCACCCAAACAGAGTTATTGCCGTCGGTATCTTGCCCGCATACACATGACCCGCGCCGTGGAAGGCGACGCCAGGAATCACCGAGTAAAAGGCGGCCATGTAAGGACTCTTGAGCTTCAAGGAAGGAGGAGCCTGTAGTTTCGTCGAATCTTCCGCTTGCTGCGCAAAGAGAAAGCTGAAACGCTGATCTCGTGGCTGACTTAAGACCCTGCGGTTGGTGAGATTATCGGGAACACTGTTTGTCGACGCGTTAGCGTTGGCAGGCAAGAGACACATCAGAAGTGCTGTTAACAAAATTGACCTTGTGGCGATCTTCATCAGCAAGTATCCTTGCATGACTAGAATCCTCCACGAGCTACAGAGAGAAATGCCACGCGAAGGTGAGTCTCAACTCACGCGGCTCTCTCTTGAAATCATACTGGGTTCCTTCGGTCTCTTTGATGTATCTGTTCCGCCGCACCACCGCGATTGGGCTGCCAACCATGTCGTAAACCCAGGACCCAGCAAACAAAGCCAGTCCCATATATCCCATTGCGTCCGTGTCATTCTGATGAGATGATCCCTGGAATGCTGACAGAGATCCGAAATAGAGAAGCAGCACCCCCGCAGCTTCCAGCCCCAACAGCGCAGAGCCGGTTCCCTCCTTGCCCGCGTAAAAATGCCCGGAACCGTGAACCAGAACGCCCGGAATCACCGAGTAAAACGCGGCCGTATAAGGGCTCTTCAGCTTCAAGGAAGGGGCAGTCTGCGGCTTCGTCGAATCCTCCGCTTGCTGCGCAAAGAGAAAACTGAAACGATTATCTGGCTGCTGGCTTAGAAGGGGACTTTTGAAGAAATGATCGGGAACCGCAGGTGGCAAGGCCTTACCGTTACCGAACAGGAGAAACGTCAGAACTGCGACAAGCGGAATGGGTTTTCTGGAGATATTCATCGTCGACTTTCCATCTTTGGGGCCCGAGCCAGCCACAAGAGACGAGAAAGCAATGGCCTCGATCTAAAAGCGCCAGACTATGAAAAGTGCAACCTGTTCGTCTCTTGCCCGCAACCTCAGCTGTGCGTTTGTACCCCGAAGGAGTTCTTGGTTCTTCTTCTTGACACACAATGGGGCAAATATCAGATCGTAGGCCCAGGAACCGAAAAACAAGGCACCTCCGGTGGCCATGGCGACAACACCTTCGCTGCTGGGCTGCCCCCGTTCCACGCCTGTGGCGGCACCCCAGGCATAAAGCGCCAGTCCGCCAAGCTCACTGCCCAACAACACCAAGCCGGCGCGGACGTTTCCAGCATAAATGTGTCCTGCACCGTGGGCAATGACCCCGGGGAACAGAGCGTAAGTGAGGGCTGCATTTGGGTCCTTTAGATTCGAACCGGCCTTCTGTCCGCTGCCGGTCGAGTCGTGCTGTCCTTCGGCGAAGGCCAAGCCGTCCAAGACACGCGATCCTGGGGACGCAGACACGCAAGCGCATGAGAGGCAAAGGAGAAGTGCAGCCAATGCAATTGACCTTCCTGGTCTCTTCATGTTGCATCCCAGTCGACAGGATGTCAGACTATCTGAGCTGAAGACTCGAGAGTCCGTCGTACTTAGAACCGCCATACAAGCTCTAATCTCAAATCTCCGTCTTTTCTCTGAAATCTGAATTGGCCTTGTCTTCTTTCGATTAAATCTTTGTTCTGTTTCTGGACAACTAGCGGGCTCCCCACCACATCGTAGACCCAGGAGCCAACGAACAGAATAACTCCTGACAACAGTGCAAAACCTGCCTCCGTTTGAACACCAGCCAAACCCAGGTAGAAGCCCCCAGCGATAAGAAGTCCTCCTGCTGCTTCCGCCCCTAGCAACCGAGACCCGGTTCTTCTATCCCCCGCATAGAAGTGCCCTGACCCACGAATAATGATACCCGGGACAAAGGCATACAAAATCGCCATGTAAGGGCTTTTGCCCTTGAAGGAAGGCGGAGTCTGCAGTTTCGTCGAATCTTCCGCTTGCTGCGCAAAGAGGAAGCTGAAACACTGATCTCGTGGCTGGCTTAGGAGCCTGTGGTTGGAGAGATTGTCGCGAAGCCCGCTTGTCGACGCGTTAGCGTTACCAGACAAGAGATACATCAGAAGTGCGGTTAATAGAATCAACCTTGCGGCGATCTTCATCGGCTAATGCCCTTACTTAGGGTGCCGGGTGCCCGAGGGCACTGCTGTGAGAAGGCTTCGGTATGTGTCGTTTACCTATGCCCGGATCGAGCAGCGACAAGCCGCTGAAGAGGATCAGCACCTTGTCCCGGGATCACACTCGCCCAAATCGCCTTTGTCTATTCTGGTAGTCCCAGATCGCTTCGTAGAAATCTTTTGCCGTGAAATTCGGCCAGAGGATGTCAGTTACATAAAGTTCGGTATAGGAGGTCTGCCAAAGCAGGAAGTTGGATATGCGCATCTCGCCGGAGGTACGGATGAGCAGGTCAGGGTCGGGAAGGCCGTTGGTATAGAGGTATCCAGAGAACCTCTCTTCATTCAGCTCGTCAGGATTCAGCCGGTTTTCGCGCACGTCGGAAGCAATTCTCTTTACTGCATCCAGTATCTCGGTCCTGCCTCCGTAGTTCAAAGCCAGATTCAGAATCAAGCCGGTGTTGTCTCTCGTTTTCTCCATCGCTTCCTGGAGAATCTGCCTTCTTCTGGGGGAGAGCTCCTCGATCCTTCCGGTGGTGATAAGCTTGACGTTGTTTTCGTCCAGCTCGTTGATCTCCCTCTTCGTGGTCTCGTAAAGGAGCTTCATTATGGCGGAAACTTCGCTTCTGGGCCTTTTCCAGTTCTCCTGCGAGAAGGTGAACAGGGTCAATACCCGGATTCCTAATTCTCCGGCCGCCCTCACCACCCTCTTTACCGCTTTCACACCTGCTTTATGGCCTGCTGTACGGGGCAGTCCCCGTCTTCTGGCCCATCTTCCGTTGCCGTCCATGATGATGGCGATGTGAGCCGGCAAATTCCCTTTTTTCAGGATATTCTCTTTGAGCTTGATAGCTTCTTTTGACAATTTAGATCACCCCAACCGGAGCAGGTGACTCCGGAGACGATAGCTAAAGCCGCACGCCACGTCTAGACTTCCATTATCTCCTGTTCCTTCTTTTTCAGCATCTCCTCCAGTTTCTCGATATGCTCGTCGGTGATCTCCTGGACTTTTTCCTGGGCCTTGCGGGACTGGTCCTCCGAGATCTCCTTGTCCTTCTCAGACTTTTTCAAGGCGTCGTTGGCGTCGCGCCTGATATTCCTTATGGCCACCTTGCCCTCCTCCGCCACCTTCTTCACCACCTTCACCAGATCCTTGCGCCTCTCCTCGGTGAGCGGGGGTATGGGCAGCCTGACAACGTTGGGGTCGCTCTGGGGATTGAGACCCAGATCCGATTTCTGGATGGCCTTGACGATCTCCGGGATCAGCTTTTTCTCCCAGGGATGAACTACCAACAATCGAGCGTCTGGAGCAGAGATGTTGGCCACCTGGGTGAGGGGGGTCATGTTGCCGTAGTAGTCGACCTTTATTCCATCCAGAAGGGATGGGGTGGCTTTTCCCGTACGAATGGAGCCCATCTCTCTCCCGAGAGCCTCCAACGCCTTTGCCATTCTGTCTTCCGTATCGGCATGGATTTTTTTAACTACCATATCCTCCTACCTTGCTCTGTTATGATTTACGATTGTCGACGCTAACTCGTGCCGCTCTTCAAGAACGGGCTGCTGTCCTTCAACATCAGCGTCGGAGAGGACCTGCCGGTTTCAACCACAAACCCTGGTTCCGATCTTCTCCCCGGTCAGAATCTTCTTCAGATTTCCTCGGATCAGCAGATTGAACACGACTATGGGCAGCTTATTCTCCATGCATAGTGAGATTGCCGTCAGATCCATTACCTTCAGCTGCCGCTGCAGCACCTCCATATATGAGAGCTCCTGGAACATCCTGGCGCAGCTGTTCCTGACCGGGTCGGCGTCGTAAACCCCATCCACTTTGGTTCCTTTCATCACCACGTCTGCCTCGATTTCCGTGGCCCTCAGAGCCGCGGTGGTGTCGGTCGTAAAATATGGGTTTCCTGTCCCCCCTGCCAGAATCAGCACCCTGCCCTCGCCCAGGTGTCGCATAGCCTCCCTTTTTGAATACGGTCGCGTCAAAGTATCTATGTGAATGGCGCTCATCAGCCGGGTGGACAGGCCCAGATTCTCCAGGCTGTCCTGAAGGGCCAGGGAGTTGATGATGGTGGCCAGCATTCCCATGTAATCGGCTGAGACCCGATCGATCAGGCCCTGGCAGTGCATCTGGCCGCGGACGATGTTTCCGCCGCCCACTACCACCGCCAGCTGTACCCCCAGGTCTGCTGCAGATTTGATCTCCCCGGAAACAAAGGAAATCGCTTCCCGCTCGATTATAGTCTCTCTCCGTCCGGACAGCGATTCCCCGGATATCTTCAGAAGCACCCGGTTGTAAGTAGCGGCACCCACAACTTAGGACTCGAATGAATCTTTTATCGGAAGGTCACGAGTGACCCACGGCCAGTCCGCGGCGA
>CAYFQZ010000153.1:0-1682 GCA_964345305.1 uncultured Ignavibacteria bacterium
CTATGTCGTGCGTGACGCGAATCGGAAAACGGACGAAGTAGTGGCCCTTGGAAGGCTGCACGTCCGGAGCATGAACCTCGACGTACAGCGTGTCCGGTACCCCTGCATCCTGAGCCAAAACAATGCCCTCTGGTGCCAAGAGAAACAGCATCAACCCAGAGACGAGTAATACTTTTCTCATCTCTTTCACCTCCTCCATCTGCCAGATATTTAAAAGACTTACTCACATCACGTTATCCTGTCTAGCCAGGCACAGTGCTGATGCCGCTTCGCGCTACCGCGCGCAGCATTCAAAGCACGGCGCAGAACCATACTTGAACAGATAGTTCAATAGATGAACCACGTCACCAACATCAACCACCCCGTCGCAATTGGCGTCTCCTTTGCAGAGTGGTTCCGGCGGGGCACCTGCCTTGTACAGGTAGCCTAAAAGCATGATCACATCGCTAACATCGAGGCTGGAATCGTTGGTGTTATCCCCGCAGAACAGAGGTCCCACCAGAATGGTCATTTCCCCGGTAGCCTCCGCTCCGCAGACATCCGTGGCGGTGAACGAGCAGATCCAGGGGCCTTCTTCGGCTTCGGTCGCGCTCCACGTGAAAAGCCCCGGATTGCCGGGCGTAAAGCTCGGCGAATTCACGGGCGGACGCAGAGAATCGGGCTCATACCATAAAGCGTTGAACGACGTCACCGCAATGTCGCCGTTAGCGTCGGTCGCAGGCACGAAGAACGACCCCTTAGTGGAAGCGCCGATGAAAAACACAGTATCGGGCAGCGTCAGCAGTGGGGGATCGTTGCCCAGTTCCACGTCGAATTCACAATAGCCCTCATATCCCTCCTGATCCCGCGCCGTGATGGTGATTGTCCCGCCGCTGGCGCAATGATCCACTACGTCGAATCGTATGTAACCGCCCAATCGTGGGGGCGGAAATCCATAGTACCAGACCTCAACGTCGGTCACACCGCTCCCCACGAACTCGGCCGAAACGTCAACTATGTTGTCCACGGGGTCCTCAGCCTCCCAAGGCTCGCTGCCGAAGGTGCGGTTGGAGTTGCAGTACATGGCCGAGGGGCACGCCGTGAAAACAGGCGGGTGCGTCTGCGGACCTACCAACTCACAAACCGGCATGTTGTCTCTGGGAACGTAACTCTGAGCCATGGAGTTGATGAAAGCCAGGTGTCTCGCCGGCGGCCAGAAGCAGCTGTCGATGCAAACAGTCGCCGTATCCTCCATCCTGAACGTCATGGTGGCAAGAAGACCCCTGCTGACTCCGGGCATCCTCCGGTCCTGGGATCCTGTAGGCACGAAGCTCAGCCAGAAGTGGGAGGTGCCGTCGAGGTCCAGGAAAAGTCCTTCGAGAGGGTACAACGAGGAATATATCGAGTAGAACCAGTTGGTCTCTCCGTCCAGCTCGCGGAAGATGCTTCGCACCATATGAGGATCATAAGGATTCAGGCTCGTGGTGTTCCACCAGCTGGTCAGACTGCAGTATGCAGCCGGGTTGCTGTGGGTATAGCACAGGGGAATGCAAAAGCCTCCAAGGGAATCCAGAGAATGATCCACTATGTCGTGCGTGACGCGAATCGGAAAACGGACGAAGTAGTGGCCCTTGGAAGGCTGCACGTCCGGAGCATGAACCTCGACGTACAGCGTGTCCGGTACCCCTGCATCCTGAGCCAAA
>CAYFQZ010000154.1:0-4209 GCA_964345305.1 uncultured Ignavibacteria bacterium
TCTTCGGTCGGCTTAATCCACCTGGCTTTCCAGATATATAGACCTAGGCCAATAGTCGCAGCTACAGTGATCAGGCTGCCCTCGACGCCGAAGGCACCGCCGCTGAGGAGTTCCGGGCCTTTCGGTACTGATTCCAATAAGCTGTTGGGAATGTTTGTGCCGCTGACTTTCACCCCCCACACCGAACCCTGGGCCCAGTTCCAGCCGACATGCATGCCGATCGGTACACAGAGTGAGCGGGTCTTCAGGTATGTCAGGCCGAAAAGAATCCCCTGCACAAAAAGGCAAACCGCGGCAACCCATGAGAAATCTTCATTAGGAATGTGCCCCAGCGAGAACACTAAACTTAATCCGACAATTGCGATCCATGCTCTTGTCCCTTCAATCAAGGCCTGGAAAAGATAGCCCCGGTTGGCCAGCTCTTCAAGAGCACCGGCTGCGGTAAATACAAGCAAATATGTTAGCATGCCTCGCAGAGTTTGTGCGCCCGGCCCTCCGGTAGTCACTTCCGCAAAGCCAGCTATCCATAGAATCAAGAAAGCGCCCGTCAAATACAGAAAACCGAACGCAAAACCCGCCAGAAGCTCTTTGACCCCTTGAAGAGAGAAGCTCGTGCCGAGCAAAGCGAACCGCCTGCGGTCTATCCATCTTAGGGTAATCCACGCTCCCAGCACCAGCGCTATGTCGATTCCCAACATGAAGACGATGTTCACTGCCGATGCAATATGATCTTCCCCTGTCTCAGCGGGTAGAAGGAAGCTGAAGACCTTCAGCAGCCCCATGAGCGGCGCTGCAGCGAGAATCACCATCCCCAAGTAGGTCAACATCCGCCAGACGGTGCGAAGGTGGCCGAACCGATTTCTGGCGATCCTCCTGGACCTACCCCGCTGGCTTCTCAGTCCAGAGAGGTCAGCTTCGGTCGTCTCAATAGGGCTCTTATTGGATTCTTCATTCATACTCGTCTCCCTCCATGTTCCCGCGACATGACGGAGGCAGGTGTCAGGCTTCGTCCGAAAGCCCCGCCGCCGGCGGGGCATTTCGGACCTACAGACTACTCTTAATCTGAATCTCAACCTCAGGATACTCAGCCGATGAACCACTCAGCAATCCTGAGTCCTCGCGTTTGAGATGTTTGTCAAAGAAAGCTCGCGTGTATTCATTCAAAACGATGAGCATGCGGTGCCCGTCGATCTCCCCCATTTGGGGGACGGAAGGATTGAGAATGGAGAAATCATGGAAATTGTAATGACCTGCTCCCCGGATCGTGATCGTGTATGCCGCATCCCTGGTGTATTCAAAGAATGCCGAATCGTAGCCGCGGTATCTCTCGCTGTTAACGAACATGAATGGTTGCGAAATAGTCGTATCGAGGATGTCTCCGTAGAGCCCCCCGTCCATATTCATTCCGGCTTTGATCCGGCTGTCTTCAAAACATGCCTGTGCGGCTGCAATCCCTCCCATGGACATGCCGAAAACGCCCAGCTTGTCGAGCTCGAGCATGCCCTTGAACAAGGCGTCTTGCCTATTAGCTTTTTCCAGCTCGTCGATGACAAATCGTATGTCCTGCGCCCAGATTCGCGGGCTTTCCCGCAGGAACATGGGCATCAACTCTGTGGTCTGTCCAAACAACCTCCTTTGGTCTTCTTGCTTTCTGGTCTGAGACAATTGCTCGAATACCGCGAATGCCCGGGGATTGGCTTGCTCCTGCAGTATCCTGCGGAATCTCTGGCCGGACTCGTCGATGGTGACCAGTCTGCCGTCCGGAAATGACGAGAATCTCGCCTCGTAGTGATGAGCAATGCTGAAAACGAAATAGCCGCAACTGGCGAGCTCCTCCGCCAACACAGTATTTTGAGAGAAATGTTCGCCCCAGCCGTGATTGAAGATTACCACAGGATAGGATTTCTCCGCATCGGAAACAGGAACGTCAAGTTTGGAGTGCGTGGTTATGCTGCGGAAAGAAGGGGGGTAGTCGAACCTCACAATCACTTCCTGAGGCTTCATGAAATAGGGTGCCGGCGTCGCTCCCTGCGCATTCTCCGCCGGATACCAGACTCGCGCCGTAATCTCTCTGCAATCGGCGGGATCATCGGTGAAAATCTCAGGGCGGCTTAAGTCAACGAAACTCAGGTATCTGGTCCCGACTGGAAATGGACCTGTCGGTCTCGGGAGTTCAATGGTCTGCTGGCTGCAGGAGATCATCAGAGCCAGCAGTATGGCTAACGTGCAGCTTCCGGCGATTCTCATGCAATATTCGGCTTTGTTCTTGCTATACCTGGATGTTACCCAGCCGCGCGACCTGCGGAGCACCTGTTTTCCCAAGTTGCATCCTAAAGCGCTCTCGTGTGGTAGGTCGTGTTCATTATATACCACTGATCCCCGATCTTCAGGAGATTGTAGTAGTCCGTGTATACTGCATCGGAGAATGCCAGTTCTGCTTTAGCCGACGCCGCCGTGCCGGTGACGTCGATGGACAGAATCTTCTTTTTGCTTTTCTTGTGGAACGCGTGACCAGGGTTATTCTTCACGTCTTGAAAAAACTTATCCCAGGACAGCACGGGCATTCCACACAGTCCATTTGCACCTATGGAGAAGGACCTCTGCAGTGGATGCAGGGCCTCCTTAATCTTATCAGCATCCAGGTTGTCCACCCCATCAAAGAAACAACGCAGAGTTCGTTTGACGTTTTCCTTTTCTTTATTCACATCTGCCATCGAGTTTTCCTCCGAGAAAGTGGTTGCGACAGTTGAAGCACTGTCATCTTCAACATACGACAGCTGGTGGGGTGAGGTTGCACGCTCTACCTCTGCGCTTTGAGTTCGGGTCCATACTGGAAAAGAAGTTATGGATAGCAAGGCGGAAAGGACTATTCGAGAAAACTGACGTTGAAGCCAGAACCGTCAGCGCTTGAAACCGAACTTTATGGCCTTCTGATCACAGGCTTTGATACATTCACCACAAGAGGTGCAGTCTGGCGCGGCTTTTGTTTTTTCGTCGATCAGTTTGGCGATAGTGGGACAGGGGCTGGCCTCGATACACTCCTGGCACTGGGTGCAGGCGGAGCGATCAACCCGCACTCTTCCTGGGGCGATTTTTTCGCAGAACCAACTCAGCGCACCCACAGGACAGATGACATAGCAGAACGGGCGATACAGCATCAGACTGACTACCACCAGAATCACGAACATGATTATCCAGAGGGTATTGATATTCCAATGCAAAAGCTCGAAGAAGTTTATCGGCCCGTAAACGTCGTAAGCGGAAAAGGCGGTCCACATTCGGTCGGAGAGGTCGGCGCCGACGTTTTGTGCCAGCATGGCGATATGCTCGCGCGCCATGAAGAAGGTGAGCACGAACATGGCCAAAAGAGCAATGCGGATGGAGTTGAAGGCGGTGAGGTTGAACTGTTTCCAGCGCAGCTTGAAGGGAATCTTGTTGATCAGCTCCTGAAGAGCGCCCAAGGGGCAGACCCAGCCACAGAAAAGCTTCCTGCCGATCAGGCTCGGTATCAACATCGCCAAAAGTAGTGCCACGAAGACAGGGAAAAATTGGCCGGTGGTGAATTTGAACATGAACAGCTTGGTCACGCCGCACATAGGGCTGGGGTGAAGCGGGAAAATGTAGTCAAGTCCGAACAGCATAAAGGCTAATGCCAGCATCCCGATTCGAACCCAGAGGTTTATCCACCTGCCAAGCAAAAGCACCAGGCCCACACCGGCTATGACGAAAAAGGCAATATACTTGGGGGTAAAGAGTGTGCCGAAAACTCCAGGAGGCTTCTGTCGTGCCTGTTGACTTGCGTCTTCCTGTGAAACGGCCGCAGCCTTTCCCTCTCCGGTTTCTTCCTCTCCCTGATGCTCGGTCGTCTCGGCTTGGGCAATCATCCCCGCTGCGTCATCGGCAACAGCTAAAGCCTGTCCCAGAAAAACAAGAAGGAGAAGCGCAAGAAGACGGAACAGTGAAGTCCGCATAAACCTCCTCTTTTGGGCCTAAATATACTATTTATACCGATTTTGTCAACAAATCTCGCCCCGCTATTGTCCCCGCCCCCTAGCCGACATAGGTCAGACACGGTTGAGAGAGGCACAGGCCGAGTCAAGCGTTTACGGCTTCGCTAGGTAGGGCCGCTTGTACCTGCGCTTGACGGGGAGCGGCCATTCGCCAAACACCTCTTTCAGTTGCGTATTCGTGGCCTTCTTGAGGTTCAGC
>CAYFQZ010000155.1:0-2067 GCA_964345305.1 uncultured Ignavibacteria bacterium
GCCTTATCGATGACATCTATCAGCTTCACCCCCAAACCAAACTGGTGGGGCAAATCATTGCAGCCGCCATCCTCGTTTGCTTCGGTTTCAAGATCAACTGGTTCACCTCCTACACCCTGAACACATTTGTCAGTGTCTTCTGGATCGTAGGCATCACCAACGCCTTCAACCTCCTGGACAACATGGACGGGCTTGCTGCAGGGATCGCTTTTATCTCTTCGCTCTTTCTCGCCCTCATTACCCTGATCAGCCCGGGATACGGGCCTGGAGACGGCCACCTCTTGATCCTTGCCTTATTCATGGGGGTGCTTCTGGGTTTTCTTTTGTACAATTTCCACCCGGCCTCCATCTTTATGGGGGATTCCGGCAGTCTGTTCATTGGCTTTCTAATGGCGGGAATTACTACCCACCAGCGTATCTTTCATTCCGGCCATATCCTGCCCATAATCATGGTCCCGGTACTGATCCTCTTTATACCTATCTTGGACACCGGCTTTGTCTCTGTCATGCGCACACTCTTCGGCCGCTCCGTTGCGCAAGGGGGCAAGGATCACTCGTCACACCGGCTGGTGGCCATCGGTTTGCAGGAGCGGAAGGCGGTACTGACTCTCTATGGCTTTTCGCTTCTGGGGGGCACGGTGGCCCTGGTGGGCACTCTGTCCCGGACAAGCACTTTTTTCACCTTCCTGGTCATTTTCTTGCTCATCTCATTTTTCTTCTGGCTCTACCTGGCAAGGGTGCGCGTTTACCCTGAGGACCAGAAAACTCTCATTGAAAGAAGTAATGCCCTCACCAACATCTGGGTTGATTTTACCTACAAAAGGAGGATATTTGAGGTCATTCTCGATGTATTCCTGACTTGTTTTGCCTACTGGCTCTCCTACTTCCTTCGCTATGAAGGGCGGGCCTACGGGAGTAACTTCCCGTTGTTTCTCAAAACGCTTCCCATTGTCCTTGCTTGTTTGATGCTTGCCTACTTCGCTTTTGGCGTCTACCGGGGTGTTTGGCGCTATACCGGCATCGTCGATCTCATTACATACCTTAAGGCGGTGACGAGCGGCGTGGTGTTGAGCATCGTGGTTATCGTCTTCCTTTACCGCTTTCACGGCTTTTCCAGGACGATTTTTATGATTTATTGGGGAATCTTACTCCTTTTCCTCGCTGGTTCACGGCTCTCTTTTCGGACGATAGCCGAGGCTTTACGGCGAAATTCGGTGACTAATGGCCGGCGGGTGCTTATTTATGGGGCAGGGGACAAGGGCGAGTTTGCTCTTCGAGAGATTCTCAATAATCCGAAGCTGACACTGACGCCGGTAGGCTTTATTGACGATGATGTTCGGAAGCACAAGAAAAAGATTCAAGGGTATAAGGTTTTGGGTGGGCGAGATAGGCTGGCAGACTTCGTTGTCAAGTACAGGATACGCGAGATTATTGTAGCCTCTGGAAATATTCATCCAAAAAATCTCCAGGCTACCTGCACTGTTTGCGATCAACTGGGAGTGACCGTGAGGAATCTGGAGCTGTCTATCAAGTAAGAGAGGAAAGACGATAGCCGAGAGCTCAATTGCTCGTCGTCCGCCTCAGGCGGACTCGAAATGACGAAGACGCTATCTTTCCAAATCCGCAATCCGCATTGCGCCTTTCGGCTTGAGAACATTCGCGAAATGCTACACTTCTCCCCGCACGTACCTTTCTGCCAATTCCACGTCTTTTTTGCTTCCGATAAACAGCGGCACCCGCTGATGAAGCTCTTCAGGTTCTAGCTCCAGGATCGGTTTTTTCCCCGTGCTGGCATAGCCGCCCGCTTCTTTGACCACGAAGGCCAGCGGATTGGCTTCACACATGAGGCGCAGTTTGCCATGGGGCTTTTTGGGGTCTTTGGTGTCTGCCGGATACATAAAGATGCCGCCCTTCAACAGATTGCGGTGAAAGTCTGAGACCAAAGAACCAATATATCGGGCCGTATAGGAAGGCTTGGTATCAGGAGACTTGAAATGGTCCACCAGCCGCTTGACGCCATCGCTCCAGTAGTTATAATAGCTTTCATTGACGCTGAATATCTTGCCC